>NZ_JBBMEP010000011.1:0-95222 GCF_040096475.1 Faecalibacterium faecis
CACTTGTGCCGAAGATAGTTCGCTGGAAACGGCGCGTGAAAATAGGTAGTCGCCGACTTGAACAGAAAGCTCTGAGAGAAATCTCAGGGCTTTTTTGTTGCACAAAAATATGGAGCGGATTTTGGTCGAAATGATAACAGGACAGGACTTGACAAAAATACTACTATGCAATACAATATAGATAAGCTACTATGTATTACATAATAGGCAAAAGGAGGTATCCAGTGGAAAACAACACACAATTGCTCAAGGGCGTTTTGGAATTCTGTGTTCTGAAATTCATTAGCAGAGAGCCGACCTATGGCTATGAGATCGTGATGCATCTAAAACAGGTCGGGTTTTCTGACTTGAGTGAAAGCACGCTTTATCCGCTGCTGCTGCGGCTGGAGCAGCAAGGAAAGGTTACAGTAGAACGCAGACCTTCCCCTAAGGGGCCGAGCCGGAAATATTATATTGTAACTGAAGAAGGTCGAAAGGCACTTCTTGAGTTTCGGCAGGATTGGTATCAGCTCTGCCAGCTGGTGGAGAAAATTTTTAAGGAGGAGCCATATGAATAAGTATTTTGCGTTGCGAAAGGCAAATCGGATGCGTACAAAGCTGCTGAACGAAAAAAGCCAGGAGCAGCTGAAAGAAGTGATCCGGTATCTTCGCCGGGTCAGCTGGGATTTCTGCGGCATTGAACTTGTGTGCAGCGATCTGCTTGATATTTCCATCCAAGCCAATGCAGAAAATCAGGAACTGTTCGATTCGATTTCGGATGCAAAAACCTTTGTAGAGGAGGTCAAGCCATGTTTGAAAACACTGAGAGCTGCGGATTACTTCTGGTTTGTTGCACCGCTGTATTTCTTTTTTGAGTGGGGCGTGGAAGGGCTGCTGCTTTACCCGGTAATTGGTGATTGGGTTTTTGAACTTTCTGTAGGCTATCTGATGCAGCTTGTTGTTGCAGTGACGGTTTTTTGCGCACTGTTCCGCCGGATGATGGAGCAGGTAGGCTTTCCGCCACGAGAGCATTGGCTGAAATATGCTACATGGCTGGTGCTTTATATCGTGACTCTGTATGGAACGGGCTGGTTCTTTACCCAGATCGCGGGTAAGATCGTACTGCTGCGGCTTCCGATCCTTAGCTATTCGATTTTTTGCCTGCTTCTGGGTGCAGGACTGTATGCAATACATTTTTGGAGATATGGAAAAGACCCGCGTCTGAGTGCTCGCATATAAAGTAAAAAGCGCCCCCGCTGCACTGTGCATAACGGTGCAGCGGGGGCGCATACTTTATTGGGTGGTGTACCGGTTACGATACGAGCTTCTGCTTAGCCCTTGCCTGCGCAGCCGAACAGCTCGATCTTCTCCTTGCACTTGGCCTCGATGGCCTTTGCGCCGGGAGCCAGCAGCTTGCGGGGGTCGAAGCCCTTGCCCTGCTGATCCTTGCCCTCTTCGATGTACTTGCGGGTGGCCTCAGCAAACACCAGCTGGCACTCGGTGTTGATGTTGATCTTGGAAACGCCCAGGCTGATTGCCTTTGCGATCATCTCGTCGGGGATGCCGGTGCCGCCGTGCAGGACCAGAGGAATGTTATTGGTGGCCTTGTGGATGCGGTCCAGAGCCTCGAAGTCCAGACCCTTCCAGTTTGCCGGGTAGACACCATGGATGTTGCCGATGCCGGCAGCCAGGAAGTCGATGCCCAGAGCAGTGATCTTTGCGCACTCCTCGGGGTCTGCGATCTCGCCGGCACCCACAACGCCGTCCTCGACGCCGCCGATGGAACCGACCTCTGCCTCGATGCTCAGGCCCTTAGCGTGTGCCAGAGCAACCAGCTCCTTGGTCTTTTCCACATTCTCCTCGATGGAGTAGTGGCTGCCATCGAACATGATGGAAGAGAAGCCGGCCTCGATGCAGGCCTTGCAGCCCTCATAGGTGCCGTGATCCAGATGCAGGGCAACGGGAACGGTGATGCCCATGGAATCGACCATTGCGCTGACCATGGCAGCGACGGTCTTGAAACCGGTCATGTACTTGCCGGCACCCTCGGAAACACCCAGAATCACAGGGCTCTTCATTTCCTCGCAGGCGGTCAGAACGGACTTGGTCCACTCCAGATTGTTGATGTTGAACTGAGGCACACCGTAGTGGCCATCACGTGCTTTGATCAGCATTTCGGTTGCATTTACCAACATTATTCATTACCTCCACAAAATCATTGGGGTCTTGCTCGTTTCATATCCGCTTTGTGCACGGTTTAACGAACCTACAGAATTAGTATACCCCAAACAGCGGCCAAAATCAATCCAAACCGGTGTTTTTCCTGTAACAATGCGGGGATTCTGTTTCTGGCAGGGTGCAGGGGGTTACTGCCAGAAGCGCGTATATTCGATAGAATACAACAAATTTCCATATAATGCGCAACAAGCGGCCGAAAGACAGAAAGCTTGATGAAGGACGGATTTTCAACACAGATCCACATTCGTCAAAATGATATTGGGCAATTTGGCAAAAGCGGACAGGATGCAGTTCAAAAAATTGTCATATTTCCGACTTGTATTCTACAAATTGTACGCAGGAAATCAAAAAAGATCGAACCAAAAAGTGGAAAACCTTGTGGAAAGTGTGGAATTCCACAGGCAAAACAGGCTTTAAAGCTGGACTTTTGAACTTTCTCCACAGGGTTTTCAACATGTGGAAAAATAATCGCTCTTCTACGGATTGTATACCGCGTTTTTGTGGAAAACTTTTTTCTCCGGCAAAACAGAGGGATATCTACCCAGCAGCCGGGTAAAGCTGATGCAGGGCGGCAGAACATTTCTGCAAAAAAGCGGAAACGGTCTCCGGCACCACGAACAGAAAAACTTTTGCAGGACGCGGATAAAAAACGGTAATTTGCTGGCAAACAAGGTTGGCTTATGCTATACTTCAAGATGAGTTATCATCTTCAGATCATACCGGTGCGCGGCCCAGAGTGCGGCGCGCCTTTTGGAGGGTGTGCACAGCACCTTCCGGTGATACAACGGAAGGAGAAAATCATCATGGAAGAAAAGAACCAGCCGCGCCGTCCGCGCCGCAGCCCGGAAGAGCCGCTGCAGAAGAACGAGAGCCTTGTTTATGGCAAAAATCCGGTGACCGAACTGCTGAAAAGCGGTTCCGGCGTGGACACCGTACTCATTGCTGAGGGCATGGCTCCGGCCGTGGCGGCTTACTATACCGCATTGGCAAAGGAAGCGGGTGCCACGGTGAAGCGGGTGCACCCCAACAAGCTGCGCCTGATGACCGGCACCGAGAGCCATCAGGGTGTGGCGGCATTTGCCAGCGAGATCGAATACGTGACGGTAGAAGACCTGATGGCAGCAGCCAAGGACAAGGGCGAGACACCTTTTCTGGTGCTGAGCGATGGCATTGAAGACCCGCACAATCTGGGTGCCGTGATGCGCAGTGCTCTGCTGTGCGGTGCGCATGGCATCGTGATCCCAAAGCGCGGCGGCGCATCGGTCACGCCTACCGTCATCAAGTCCAGCGCAGGTGCCGCAGAACGCCTGCCGGTGGCTCGTGTGGCCAACATCGGCGAGACCATCCGCCGCCTGAAGGAGCAGGGTGTGTTCGTCTACTGCGCCGATATGGACGGCGTGTCTCTGCGCAGGAACAACCTGACCGGCCCCATTGCACTGGTGCTGGGCAGCGAGGGCAGCGGTGTTTCGCAGCTGGTGAAAAAGCTGTGCGACGGCGTGGTGCGGCTGGATATGGCAGCACCGGGCACCGGTGTGGACAGCTACAACGTGTCGGTGGCTGCGGGCATTATTCTGTACGAGATCCAGTCCCAGCGCGCAGCACAGCAGGCATGATCCGGCATTCGGGCCGGAACCTCAATTTGAATTACAGGAGGGACAAGAATGCCGAAAGATAAAAATAATGGCCGGGAAATGACCCCGGATGAAAAGTTCCGCTCCTTTTTCAGCACCACGGCGGTGGATATCCCGGAGGAGATGACCCGGAGAGACGAAAACCAGCCGGAGGAAAAGCCGCAGAAACGGTTTGGCCTGTTTGGCCGTGGTAAGGAAAAGCAGGAGACTGACGAAGCTGCAGCAGAGCAGCCGCAGGAAATGCCAACCGGTGAGGTGCGGCTGGGTGAGGATGCGCAGCCGGAGCCGGAAGCGGATCTGGAACTGATGCTGAAGCCGGAGGCAGACCCGGAACAGGAACTGGCCCCGTGGCCTTTTCTGGAGAAGGAAGCAGAGGATGCACAGCCGGAAGCACCCGCCAAAAAGCCGGAGGAAAAATCTGCACCGCAAACGGCGGACCCCCCGGCGGCAGTGAAGCCGGAAACACCCCGGCAGAGCGCTGTTCCGGCGGCAAGACCCGCAGAGCAGCACAGCACGGCAAAGCCTCTCCGGCACCCCAAGAATGCGCCGGAGGTGCTGCTGCCGCAGGAAGAGCAGGAGCAGCAGGAGATGGCACAGCTCAAGGCGATGATCAACGGCCTGAGCGACCAGAAGCCGGAAAAGCCTGCACCGAGAGCCGAAGCAGCCCCGGCAGCAGAAACTGAACCGGCTGAAGGCAAAAAGAAACCGTCCGGTGCACCGCTGCCCGCGGCTGTGTTTGCAGCGGTAAAAGAGACGGCACCGGAGCTGCAGCCGGAACCTGTGCCGCAGCCGGAAAAGCAGCCGGTGGCCGATTTCTTTGGCAAGGCGCAGAGCGAGGACGCACCGCAGGCACCTTTGGCCCCGGCAGAGGAGCCTGCCGCAAAAGAGGACACCATGAGCCTGCCGCTGCTGCCGCTGGACGGTGAAGAGTCGCAGCAGGCACCGGAGAAGGCATCCGTTGCGCCACAGCCGGAACTGAAAGCTGAGGCGGAGGACGCGGTGTCTCCGGAGGAACATGCTGAAACGGAGCTGACCGAGCCGGAGGCCACGGCGGATAAGCTGCACCGCATGAGCGCAGAGCTGACGCTGCGCTGCGTGCTGGGCGGCATTCTGGCTGTGGTGCTGCTGCATTTTGGTTTGGTGTCGGATGGGCTGCTGCCCGCCATGGCGGCGCTGGACCCGGATGCTGCCCCGGCGGCATTCTATGGTGCAAACCTGCTGCTGCTGGCAGCAAGCCTGTGCGTGGGCTTCCCGGTGCTGCGCGACGGCCTGAACGGCCTGCGCGGACGGTCTTCTTCCGAGACGATGCCGGCGCTGGCCGCAGTGGCAGCGCTGGTGCAGGCGGTCACAGCCATGCTGAACGCAAATGTTTACCGCGGCACCACCGGCATCTCGCTGCTCAGCGGCATGGCCGCGCTGGGGCTGTTCCTTGCGCTGCTGGGCAGCCGGGTGATGCTGGCTGCTGTCAAGGGCGGCTATGAGCTGGTGACCAATGGTGTGGAGTTCGAGGGCGCCTACCGCGCCAAGGACAAAGACCTGCTGCGCGCCCTTGCACGGGATCTGGAACAGAAGGACCCCTGGGTGCTGCTGAGCCGCCCGATGAAGGAAGCTGACGGCTTTGTGGAGCAGAGCTTGAGCGAACGCGCAAGCGAGCGCCGTGCACGCAAAGTTTCGTACATCCTGCTGGGCGTTGCCCTGCTCAGCGGCGTGCTGTTCCTGCTGGCAGGTGCCGGCTGGAACAAAGCTGCGGCTGCCATGGCAGCTGTGCTGTGCATGGGCGCACCGCTTTCCTCTACCCTGATCGCGGGCGTTGCCTCGCTACGGCTGCAGCGTGCGGCTGCGGCTGTGGGCGCAGTCGTGCCCGGTTGGCAGGCCATTGAGCAGCTGGGCGGCATTGATACGCTGCAGATCGATGCAGACGACCTGTTCACCGCCGACAGCGCACAGCTGGAGGATATCCGCATCTTCAAGGGCGGCCGCATCGACCGCGCCATCCTGTACGCGGCCAGCGTGCTGAACGAGAGCCACGGCACCCTGAAGGGGCTGTTCCGCCAGATCGTTGAGGAACGCACAGACATCCTGTTCCCGGTCAAGGATCTGGAGCAGCACCATGGGCTGGGCTTTTCCGCCTGGTGCGATAACAACCGCATCCTCATTGGTACCCGCCGCTATCTGGAGCAGGAGGGCGTGCCACTGCCGGACGAGGAATACGAGATGCAGCACTCGAAGAACGGCGAGCTGCAAATTTTGTATCTGGCTGTGTCCGGCAACCTGCACGCTATGTTCGTGCTGAAATATGTGGGCGGGCGCAATGTGGCCCGCGGCCTTGCCGTGCTGCAAAAGGAGAACATCCGCCTGCTGGTCACATGCCAGGACCCCAGTCTGACTGCACACCACATTACCGAAGCATACCGCCTGCCGGAAGGCATGATCACCGTGCTGGATCAGGAGCAGTGCAACGCCATCAAGGCCGCACCGGAAGACCCGGAGGACACCTGCTGCATGATCCATCTCAAGGCGTTTGCCAGCCTGACCGGCGGCCTGCAGGCTGCGGATCAGGCCCAGAATGCCGAGAGCAGCGCCACCACGGTACAGATGGTCTCGGTGCTATTCTCCATTATCATTGCAGCGCTGCTCACCAGTGCAGGCAGCATCTGGGAGCTTTCGGTGGCAACGGTGCTGATGTATCAGGCAGCGTGGAGCGCCCTGAGCATTGCTGTGTGTGCACTGAAACAGCATAACTGAGAAAAATTCTCATAATAAATAGGAATTATTCTTGATTTCCATCAAATAATATGGTATACTCTGTTCAGAACCTGAGCCGCAGGCGAAAAAATTACCGCCGGGCTGAATGATAGAGCCGGGATCGGTCGATCCTGACAGAAGATCCGTTTTTGAAAGGAGAGCATCATGGAACTGAAGGGTACCAAAACCGAGAAAAATCTGATGGAAGCGTTTGCAGGCGAGAGCCAGGCACGCAACAAGTACACCTTCTTTGCCAGCATGGCAAAAAAAGAAGGCTACGAGCAGCTGGCCGCGATCTTTGAGGAGACCGCCGGCAATGAGAAGGAGCACGCAAAGATCTGGTTCAAGCTGCTGTGCGGCGGCGCGATCCCCGATACCCTGACTTGTCTGGACATGGCAGCAGGCGGTGAGCACGATGAGTGGACCGAGATGTACCCCCGCATGGCCAAGGAGGCCAAAGAAGAGGGCTTCCCTCAGATCGCAGCACTGTTCACCATGGTGGCACAGATCGAGAAGGAGCACGAGGAGCGCTACCGTGCGCTGGCCGAAAACCTGAAAAACAACAAGGTCTTTGCCCGCGAGGAGCAGCAGGTATGGCAGTGCCGGAACTGCGGCTACACCTATATCGGCAAGTCCGCACCGCTCAAGTGCCCGGTGTGCGCACATCCGCAGAGCTACTTTGAGCTGAAAAAGATCAACTACTAAGCTGAAAATTCAAAAGCAGAACAGCGCCGCCGCATCCGGTTTGCCGGGGGCGGCGGCGTTTTGTACAAAATTGAAAAGCGGATTTTATTATTCTCCACAAAATAAGGCTCAGCTGCCCGGCAGAATGGGCAAAAAACTTGACCCGGTTTTGCACTGCGTGTAAAATAATACGGAGACAGGAATATTTAAAGGATCTTGCAGCAAAGCAGGCGGGGAGGGCAAAGCCCATGAAGCAGGGGTTCAAAGCGTGTGTTTGTGCAGTGGTGCTGTGCGCAGAACTGTTTGCAGCCGGGGCCTTGTCGGCCTATGCTGCGCAGGAGCAGCCGCTGCCGGACAGCGGCATGACATTGGACACTGCCGAACTGACGCTGGATATCACCGAAGGAGACCCGGCCCCGGTGGCCTACCTGAATGTGCAGGCACCCAACGACTACTTCTTTCTGATCTGGACTTCCAGTGATCCGGCAGTGGCATCGGTGGACGGCACTGGCAAGGTGACCGGCCATGCCGAGGGCACTGCGGCCGTCACGGCCCGCAATGAGCGCGGCGAAAAGACCACCTGTACCATCACGGTGCGCAAAAGCACAGCCAGCCGCCTGGTGCTGAACACCAGCGATCTGATGCTTACCATTACAGAGCAGGAGCCTGCCCCGACGAAACAGCTGAAGCTGGAACAGAACAAAGGCGGGTTTACCTATGTGCGGCAGTGGGTCAGCAGCAACCCGGCGGTGGCATCGGTAAGCACAAACGGTAGCGTAAAGGCGCAGGGGTCCGGCAAGGCCGTCATCAGCGCACTGACCACAGCCGGGCAGGTGCTGCGCTGCACGGTAACGGTCACATCGGAGATCGGACGGGTGCAGATGAGCAAAAACGCCATGCTGCTGCAGGCAGTGGGAGCCAGTCAGAAGCTGACCGCGCAGGCTGCAGGCACCAAAAACGGAACGATGACATGGATCAGCAGCAATCCGGGCGTGGCAACTGTGAGTGCGGATGGCATGGTAACGGCGGTGGGTGACGGTGAAACGATGATCCTTGCCGTTACACCGGAGGGTCGTGCCGATGCCTGCTATGTGGCCGTGGGAGCGGCGGCGTGGCGGTTCCGCTCGGAGGACGAGCTTGCCGAAACGCTGACCCTGACCGGCCAGCTGCCCTATTCGGATGGAAAATAAAAAGAAAAATGGGAGCGTTCTGTGCAGCAGGATGCTCCCATTTTTTCAAAACCCGCTGGGCAGAAAGATCATCGTTCCCCGGGCAGACCACGCCATCCGCTGGGCCATGCAGCCGGGCGCACCGGCCAGCAGAAACAGGGCCAGTGCGGCGAGCAGAAGCACCCATCCAAGGCCGCTGTGCGGCCTGCCGGAAAAAGGATCCCCTTTTTTGCGTCTCATCCCGCTGCCCCCTTTTTGCTGTGCTGGCCCATGCTATGCGCGGCCAGCAGTGATTGTGCAACGTGCTGGGCTGTGGTACAATAAAATATCGAAATCTACTGTGTAGGGAGAACGATTTTATGCTGACCATTACACTGCTGGGCACTGCGGCTACCATGCCACTGCCGGACCGGGCACTCTCGGCGGCGTTTGCTGCCTGCGGCGGCCACGGCCTGCTGTGGGACTGCGGCGAGGGCACGCAGGCGGCAGCGCGCCGTGCGGGCGTGAACCTGATGCGGGCAGATGCCATCTGCCTGACCCACTACCATGGCGACCACATCTTTGGTCTGCCGGGCCTTTTGCAGACTCTGGGGGCGCAGGACCGCACAAGGCCGCTTGCGCTGCTGGGTCCGGAGGGCCTGCCGGATATCTGGGCGGCGGTGCGGGCACTGACCGGCCCGCTGCCCTATCCGGTGAAGCCGCAGGTGCTTATGCCGGGCCAGCCGCTGGCGCTGGATGCGCTGAGCGAGGGCTGGCCTGCCGGTGCGCGGCTGGTGCCGTTTGCCACAAAGCACCGGGTAAAAAGCTTTGGCTACCGGCTGGAGCTGCCCCGTGCAGGCAAATTTTCGCCGGAGCAGGCCCGGGCGCTGGGGGTGCCGGTGCAGCAATGGAAGTTGCTGCAGAAAGGGCAGAGCGTTGCCGTGGAGGGCAGAACGGTGCAGCCTGCGCAGGTGCTGGGCGCACCGCGCAAGGGGTTGAGCGTGGTATTTTCCGGCGATACGGCCCCCTGCCCGTATTATTTGCAGGCGGCGCATGACGCAGACCTGCTGATATGCGATGCCACCTATGCCCTTCCGGAGCAGGAAGACCAGGCCCGTCAGTGGGGGCACAGCACCTTTGAGCAGAGCGCATCCCTTGCCGCGCAGGCGAGGGCAAAGCGGCTTTGGCTGACCCATTATTCCCCCATGATCACCGACCCGGAGGAGTATGCCGCGCAGGCACAGAGCATCTTCCCGGCGGCGGAGTGCGGCTTTGACGGCAAAAGCATCACCCTGCAGTACGAGGAGGCACAGCCATGACCATCCGGATGGACGAGGGTGCGGCAGAGCTGCTGGACACCCTGCACAGGGCGGGCTATGCAGCCTACGTGGTGGGCGGCTGCGTGCGGGACAGTCTGCTGGGCCTTACACCGCACGACTGGGACCTGTGCACCAGTGCTCTGCCGCAGCAGGTGATGGAGCTGTTCGGCGCGCAGCGGTGCATCCCCACCGGCCTGCAGCACGGCACGGTAACGGTGAAGCAGAGCGGTGCCCTTTACGAGATCACCACCTTCCGTACAGAAGGCACCTACACAGATGGCCGCCACCCGGACGAGGTGCACTTTGTGCCGGATGTGCGGGAGGACCTGGCCCGGCGGGATTTTACCATCAACGCCATGGCCTACAATGAAAAAGAGGGCCTTGTGGACCCCTTTGGCGGGCAGGCCGATCTGCAAAGCGGCATCGTACGGGCGGTGGGTGTGCCCCGCCAGCGGTTCACCGAGGACGCGCTGCGCATCCTGCGGCTGTACCGCTTCGCAGCCCGGTTTGGCTTTGCCATCGACCCGCCCACGGCGCAGGCGGCACAGGAGCTGTGTGCCCATCTGGACTGCGTATCGGTGGAGCGCATCGAGGAAGAGCTTGCAAAACTGCTGAGCGCTCCCGCCCCTGCGGCATATCTTGATAAAAAAATACTGCTTGTTATTCTGCCGGAGCTTTCATCGGAGGCACTGGCGGCGGCAAAGCCGGTGGTGGATGCCTGCCCGGCGGGTGCAGAAAACCTGCCCATCCGGCTGGCGGCGCTGCTGTACAGCCTTGGCGAGGACGGCATCCGCCGCACACTCAAGCGCCTGCGCTGCTCCAATGCCTTGATTGAAGAGGCGGCGGTGTTGGTGCGGGAAGCCAGAAGGCGTGACGGTAGCTTTCTCTTCGGACACGAGTACGGGTTGCGGCACCCAGCGGATGCTTCGTGCTTTGAGCAGCACTCGCATCCTGCTGGCCGCTGCTCCAACAGCAACTCCTTGTTTCCGCCGCAGGCGGCAGTCGTTGCCGTTGCAGGCCATTCCATCGCCCGCCCTATTGCCTTCGGCAACAGGGTCCCACCCCAGCGGACGGTCCTCAGAGAAACTACCGTCACACCCGACTTTACTATCTACGCCCGCCGACTACTGGGCAAATATAACTTGTGTACCGTGCGGCGTTTGGCAGCACTGGGCACAGCCCTGCAGCCGGAACGGGCGGCTGATTTTGCTGCACTTTCCGAATTGGCCGAACAATTGGACGCGGACGGCGTATGCTGCCGCGTCAGCCAGCTGGCTGTGAATGGCCGCGACCTGATGGCGGCAGGCGTCCCGGCGGGGCCGGGCATCCGCAAAGTGCTGGAAGCGCTGCTGGACGGTGTGATCCGGGAAGAATATCCCAACGAGCGGCAAGCCCTGCTGGCCGCAGTGCAGCAGCTCGCTGCGTCTTGACAAGCTCTTTTTTCAGAGTTACTATTATACTACTGTTTTAGTGTGTTGAATGCACCAAAGGAGAACTTATGACCACACAGACCCCTGATTCAAAGCCGCATGCCCTCATTGCCATGAGCGGCGGCGTGGACAGCTCGGTGGCGGCATGGCTCATGCAGCAGGCAGGCTATGACTGCACCGGCATCACCATGCGGCTCACCCGCAACGAAACGCTGGGACAGTCCGGCTTTCACACCTGCTGCTCGGAAAAGGACATCGAGGACGCAGCAGAGGTGGCGTTTGCCATGGATATCCCGTACGAGGTGTTGGATTTCACAGCCGACTTCCGGGAACAGATCATTGAAAAATTCGTCCGCGTGTATGAGGCGGGCGGCACGCCGAACCCCTGCATCGACTGCAATAAATATATGAAGTTCCGCCATCTGCTGGACTGGGCCCGGGCACACGGCATGGAGTATGTGGTCACGGGCCACTATGCCCGGGTGGAGCAGGACGAGGCCACCGGCCGTTTCCTGCTCAAAAAGGGGCTGGACGAGGGCAAGGACCAGAGCTACGTGCTCTACAACCTCACTCAGGAGCAGCTGGCGCATATCCGTCTGCCGCTGGGCGGCCTGCACAAGACTGAGGTGCGCGAGATCGCGGAGCAGCACAAATTTGTCAATGCCCGCAAGCACGACAGTCAGGACATCTGCTTCGTGCCGGATGGCGACTATGCCCGCTTTATGGAGGACTTCACCGGCAAACACTACCCGGCAGGTGATTTTCTGGACGAGAGCGGCAGGGTGGTGGGCACCCACAACGGCGCGGTGCGGTACACCATCGGCCAGCGCAAGGGGCTGGGCCTTGCCATGGGGGCACCTGTGTACGTCTGCGGCAAGGACATGCAGGCAAACACCGTCACGGTAGGGCCGGAGGAGATGCTGTTCGACCGCATCGTGTATGCGGACGAGGTGAACTGGATCGCCATTCCGGAGCTGACCGGGCCGCTGCGGGTCACAGCCCGCACCCGGTACCATCAGGTGGAGCAGGCCGCCACCGTCTACCCGGCGGAGTGTGGCTTCCGGCTGGAATTTGACCAGCCCCAGCGCGCCCCTACGCCCGGTCAGGCCGTGGTGCTGTATCAGGGCGACACCGTGCTGGGCGGCGGCACCATTACGAGAGTGGAAAAGTAACAAGGAGAACAAAATGCAAAATCAGTATTCCCGCACGCAGTTGCTGCTGGGCGCGGAAGCTATGGAAAAACTGCACAATTCCCGCGTGGCGGTGTTCGGCATCGGCGGCGTGGGCGGCTACACGGTGGAAGCGCTGGCGCGCAGCGGCGTGGGGGCACTGGATCTGATCGATGATGATAAGGTCTGCCTGACCAATCTCAACCGCCAGATCATTGCCACCCGCAGCACGGTAGGGCAATATAAGGTAGATGTGGCTGCGCAGCGCATCCACGACATTGACCCGGACATCAGGGTGACCACCCACCGGTGCTTCTTTGGTCCGGAAACACAGGATCAGTTCGACTTTACCCAGTACGACTATGTGGTGGATGCCATTGACACCGTCACCGGCAAGCTGGCGCTGGTGATGAAGTGCAAGGAGGCAGGCACCCCCATCATCTGCTCCATGGGCGCAGGCAACAAGATGGACCCGACCCGCTTTGAAGTGACCGATATCTACAAGACCTCGGTCTGCCCGCTGGCCAAGGTGATGCGCACCGAGTGCCGCAAGCGCAGGATCAAGCACCTGAAGGTGGTCTACTCCAAGGAGCCTGCCATGACCCCCATCGAGGATGACGACATCAGCTGCAAGTATCACTGCATCTGCCCTCCGGGCACCCAGCGCAAGTGCACCCAGCGCCGTTCGGTGCCGGGCTCCAATGCCTTTGTACCCTCGGTGGCCGGCCTGATCATCGGCGGCGAGGTGGTAAAAGACCTTGTGGGCTTTGTACCAATGAAGGGGTAAAACAAAAGGCAGACTCCTGCTGTGTGGGACGATTTTGAATGCGCTCCGCGTTGCTTTGCGCATAAGCTAAGGAAATTATATTTTTGATTTTGGGGTCCAGAAACGCCTGCGGGTGTTTCTGGACCCCATTTTCATGGGCGGGGGTCGTGGAGGAAAGGCTTGTGCTTGCGGGCAGAACGTTAATTCCGCCGCGTGAATGTTTCCACAGGAAACCAGCGCGGCAGCTTCCGCTTTCGGTCATGACTCCTTCCGTGAAAAGGCAATTCTGGAAAATCCGCAGATTTTCCAGAATTGCGAAATAAAATAATAATTCCGCTGAAAATGGTCAGAGCATCAGCGGAGACCATTTGAAATCGTATTTTTTGCGATGCAGCGTTCCATAACATAAATTCGCAACTAATTTGCATTTTGGTATTGCAATTGGAGAGAATATCGTGTATAATCATCCCTGTTCGAAAATGCAACCAATTTGCAATTTACTAAAATGAAGCGACGAACGGTCGTTTTTAGGAGTGTATATGAAACTGTTTCTGGATGTTCTGGGCGAATCTCTGGTGGACACCGCCAAGATGCTGCCCTTCCTGTTTTTGGCTTATCTTCTGATCGAGTATATCGAGACCCGCCACGGTGAGCGCATTGAAGCACTGCTGGCAGGCGGCGGGCGCTGGGGCGCGATTCCGGGCGCGGTGCTGGGCTGTGTGCCGCAGTGTGGCTTTTCGGCCATTGCGTCCAACTTCTACTCCTCCCGCGTCATCACGCTGGGCACCCTGATGGCCGTCTACCTTGCCACCAGCGACGAAGCCATCCCGCTGCTGGTATCCATGCCGGCCTACTGGGATAAGCTGGCTGTGCTCATGGTCATCAAGGTGGTATACGCCATTGTGGTGGGCTTCGTGCTGGATTTTGTGCTGCGCGGCGTGCTGCCCAAATCGCTGCGCGGCGGCTACACCGGCCATGCCGACGAGGTGGACTGTCACGAGGAGCACAGCGACGAAGAGGGCAAGCCCGCCCCCATCTGGAAAGCGGCCCTGCGCCACACGCTGGAGATCTTTGTGTTCATTTTTGCGTTCAGTCTGGTGTTCGGCCTGATCGTGGAAGGCGTGGGCGAAGATGTGTTTGCAGACCTTCTGGGCAGCATGGGCTTCTTCCAGCCGGTAGTGGCTGCGCTGGTGGGCCTGATCCCCAACTGCGCCGCCAGCGTGCTGCTGACCCAGCTGTATGTGGAAGGTGCTCTGCGCTTTTCCAGTCTGGTGGCGGGCCTTTGCACCGGTGCAGGCGTGGGCCTTGCGGTGCTGTGGCGCACCAATCCTTCGTGGAAGCAGAACCTGTTCATCACCGGCCTGACATGGGGTGCAGGCGCATTCCTCGGCGTGGCAATGCAGGTGGTCGTGGCCGTGTTTGCGTGATCCCGAGAAGGAGCTGCAAAGAAAACGGCATCGTGAAACAAAATAAGGCTATCGCATGGAATTCTGTGCAGTAGCCTTATTTTTATGCCCAAATGCACCCCAATTTTAAAAAAGTATGGTATACTGGTACAAAACTCAGTTCCATAGGGGAGAATAGAATGCAATATAAGATTCTGGCAAGCGATTACGACAACACACTGGTGCCCTTTGGCGAGGACAAGCCGCGTCAGAAGGTGGCAAAAGCCATCAAAAAGCTGCAGGCCGCAGGCGGCAGATTTGTGCTCAGCACCGGACGCGCGTATCCGTGCGTCAACCTCAAAGGCCAGCTGGGCGGCATCCGGTTCGATTATGCCATCACCTGCAACGGTGCCTGTGTGGTGGACCGCGAGGGCCGCATCGTGGCCGAGCACCCGCTCACCGCTGAGGAAATGTACGCGCTGGTGGATTTCTGCGAGGATTATAACTATCCGCTGCAGTTCAATTTCAGGGATGCCTGCTACGCCTACTGCGAGTATGAATATCTGCACAGGGGCTATCAGCAGATGAACAGCATCGGGCTGGACTGCGTGGATGGCGAAGATCAGGACCGCCACCTGATCGATATGCCCCACGCGGCCTTTGCGGCAGTGCCGCCGGAGCACGTGGCAGATTTTGCGGCAAAGTACGGCCATCTGGGCCTGCACTGGATGCAGGTGGGCGCGCAGAATGCCGATGGCCTGTGCTACTACGACATCGTGCGCGGTGGAATGGACAAGGGCGTGGGCCTTGCCGACCTGTGCGAAAAGATGGGCCTGACACTGGCCGATGCCGTGGCGGCAGGCGATTCTGCCAACGATGTGGCCATGCTGAAGGCAGCGGGCCTTGGCTGCTGCATGGCAAACGGCACGCCGGACGCAAAGGCTGCCGCCGACCGCATCATTGGCGATGTGCGGGAGGACGGCCTTGCCGACCTGATCGATGAGCTGTGGTTCGACGGCCCCAGAGCAGAGCCGTCCGGCCGCGACCTTGGCTCGCCTTGGGATAAAATTGAAAGTGCAGGCGGACAATGAGCTTTGAACCGGTGTATAACGAACACAGCCGGGCGCTGATCCTTGGCACATGGCCCAGCCCCAAAAGCCGGGAGATGGCCTTTTACTACGGCCACCCGCAGAACCGCTTCTGGCCCGTGCTGGCCGCGCTGACCGGTGAGCCGGTGCCTGCCCGTGAGGACATTGAAGCCAAAAAGCAGATCATCCTGCGCCATGGGCTGGCCCTCTGGGACACGCTGGAACGCTGCACCATCACCGGCGCAGCGGATGCTTCCATCAAGGATGCAGTGCCGAATGATATTGCCGCTCTGCTGGAAAAGGCACCCATCGAAGCAGTATTCTGCAACGGAGCCACCGCATACCGGATCTATACAAAGTATCTGCAGCCGGTGTCCGGCATTGCAGCGGTAAAGCTGCCCAGCACCAGCCCGGCAAACGCTGCCTGCCGCCCGGAAAAGCTGCGCGAAATCTGGGGCGCGGCTCTCTTGCCGTGGATCAACAAATGATGGCCAGGTTGTAAATTATCCGTGAAAGACTTGCGTTTTTCGTGGGGTGCGGTATTATGGGTAACATAAGGGGCAATGCCCCGGACAAGGAGAAGAAACATGAGCAAGATCATCCGCACCAGAAAGCCCAGCGTTCTGCCATTTTATGCAATGGCACTGGTCTTTTTGGTATTGTGCGCGGTACTGCCGGTGTATAAGCTGTGGGCGCTGCTGGCGGCGCTGGGCGGTGCATTTGTGGCCTTTGGTGCGGCACAGAAGGTCTGCCCGCCCCGGGTGGTGGAGCACGAAGTGCCTTTCCACACCGGTGTGGAGGATGTGGACGCGATGCTGACCGACATTCAGCAAAAACTGGATACCCTGCACACCCTCAACGAGCAGCTGCCGGACCCGCAGCTCTCTGCCGCCATGACCCGCATGGAAAAGGCGGGCCGCTCCATTGTGGAAGCGGTGGAAGCAAACCCGGAAAAGGCAAAGCAGGTGCGCAGGTTCGCAAACTATTACCTGCCGGATGCGGTGAACGTTCTGCAGCAGTATGCAAAGCTGGCAAAGCAGGGCGTGCGCGGCGAGAATGCCGCAGCCATCCGTACCGAGGTGGAGCACAATGCTGCTTCCATTGCCACGGCGTTTGAAAACCAGCTGGATGCCCTGTACGCCGCCGAGAGCATGGACCTTTCTGCAGATATCACGGTGCTGCAGAACATGCTCAAAGGGCAGGGCCTGAGCTAAGAAAAAAGGTAAATGGTATTTGGAAAGGAAGGAATCTCTTATGGCTGATAATACATTCAACTTTGACCTCGATGCACCCGCAGTACCCACCCTGACGCTGGACCCCACCCCGGCAGAAGAGGAAAAGGCAGCACCCGCCCAGCAGGAAGCTGCCGCACCGGAGCAGCCGCAGGTGAACCTGACCCCGGAAGAACAGGCCATGGTGGATCAGTTTGCCGAAAAGATCGACATTACCAACAGCCAGCAGGTGCTGCAGTACGGCTCCGCCTGTCAGAAGAAGATCGGCGATTTCTCCGAGGCCGCCCTTTCCAAGGTGGCCACCAAGGATCTGGGCGAAGTGGGCGATATGATCACCAGCCTGATCGGTGAGCTGAAGAGCTTTGATGCCGGTGAGGAGGAAAAAAAGGGCATCCTCGGCTTCTTCAAGAAGAAGGGCGACCAGCTGGATGCCATGAAGATGAAGTACAACAAGGCCGAGACCAACGTGGAAAAGATCCAGTCCATGCTGGAGGGCCATCAGGTGCAGCTGCTCAAGGACATCGCCATGCTGGATAAGATGTATGATCTGAACATGGCCTACTTCAAGGAGCTGAGCATGTATATCCTTGCCGGCAAAAAGAAGCTGGCCGATGTGCGCGCAAACGAGCTGCAGCAGGCCATGGATAAGGCCAAGGTTTCCGGCCTGCCGGAGGATGCACAGGCGGCTCGTGATCTGGCCGACCAGTGCGAACGCTTTGAGAAGAAGCTCTATGATCTGGAGCTGACCCGCAACATCAGCCTGCAGATGGGGCCGCAGATCCGCCTTTTGCAGAACAACAATACCATGATGGCGGAAAAGATCCAGTCCACCATCGTCAACACCATCCCCCTGTGGAAGAACCAGATGGTGCTGGCATTGGGTCTGGCCCACAGCCAGCAGGCCATGCAGGCCGAGCGTGCCGTGACCGACATGACCAACGACCTGCTCAAGAAGAACGCCGAGGCCCTGAAGATGGGTACCATCGAGACCGCAAAGGAGTCTCAGCGCGGTGTGGTGGACATCGAGACCCTGCAGCAGACCAACAAGAGCCTGATCGAGACGCTGGACGAGCTGAACAAGATCCAGAGCGAGGGCCGCGCAAAGCGCGCTGCCGCCGAGCAGGAGCTGAACCGCATCGAGGACGAACTGAAAGCAAAAATGATGGAGATCCGGAGCTGAGATGGCAAACGCAGATTTTTCGCAAAAACAGAACAGCACTTCCGGCGGTTTTGACGCGGGCAGCTACCGCGAACAAAAGCAGCCGGAGCAGGCCGTGCCGCTGACACCTCTGCAGCAGAAGCTGGCAGGGCTGGAAGCAAAGCTGCCCGCAGCCCTTTCCACCCGCGCAGCTGCACTGGCGCTGAGCGTAGTGGTGATGCTGGCGGCCTTTTTGGGCTTTGGCAGCGCCAAGCTGCACAGCCGGTACAACGAAGTCCGCAAATGGTACACGGTGGGTGTGGCGGCAGACAACGGCTATAACCTCAACGAGGAGCTGACCACCCGCATGAACACGGCGGCAAACATCATCACCACCGCCGGCAGCACGCTGGGAGCGGACAGTGCCGAGGTACAGGCCGCACAGAGCGCGCTGAGCGATTTTACCGCCTGTCTGGAAGCGGTGCAGAACGGCGGCAAAAGTCAGGCACTCACCTCGCTGCCCTATTATCAGGGCAGCACGATGCACGCACTGTATCAGGCCAACGAGGTGCTGGGGTCGCGGATCGATCAGCTCTACGCAAAGCTGCAGGAGCAGGCCGCAGACCCCATGAAGATGGGCGCGGTGCAGGGCCAGTACGGCCAGTTCAACAGTGCGGCTACCATCATCGGCACCCTGAAATACAACGATGCCGTTTACGACTACCAGAAAGAGACCGGCGGCTTCCCGGCCAGCATGCTGGGAGCCATTGCCGGTGTAAAGGAGGTTGAACCCTTCGCATGAAAAATTTTGCAAAACGCGTAAGCGCTCTGGTGCTGGCCCTTGTGGTGGGCGCAGCGGCCCTGTGCCCGGCGGCATTTGCCGCCGCCAGCCTGCCGGATCTGCCCAGAGATCAGTGTGTGGTGGATGACGCCAACGTTTTGAGCGACAGCACTACCCAGACCATCGTTGATCTGAACAACCAGCTGCAGTCCAGCTGCAACGGAGCACAGATCGGCGTACTGACTGTAGATTATACGGGTAATTATTCCACTGAGGATTATGCAACACAGGCCTTCAACGCCTGGGGCATCGGCTCGGCTTCCGAGAACAACGGCGTGCTGATCCTGCTGGTGATGGAATCGCCCATCTACGAGGACGGCGATTACTACGTGACCTACGGCGACGGCTTCCGCAACACCACGCTGGAAAGTCAGGCCAGTGCCCTCGCTCAGACCATGGAAGGTGATTTTGTTAACCGCGATTACAGCGATGCAGTAATCACCTGTGCCAACAATGTGGCCGACACCATTGCAAGTGTTTATGGGGTAAATCTGAACAATGGCAGCTACGACGACGGCAGCTACGCGGAGCCGGACGACGGCCCCACCACCTTTGAGGATGTCGTTCTGGGCATCGTGATCCTGTTCATGTCCCTGATGGTGATGCTGATCATCGTACTGTTCGTGTTCCGGGTGTTCATTGCACCCATCGGCCACGCAGCAGGCTGGAACTGGGGCCCCTTCGCATGGGGCTACATGGCAGGTTCGGCCCGTCGGCACCGTCCCGGCCCGCCGCCCCCTCCGGGCCCCGGCTTCGGCCCCGGATACGGCCCGGGCTATGGCCCCGGCCCCCGCAATGACCGGCCCCGCCCGCCCCGGAACAACAACCGGCGTCCGCCCCGTCCTCCCATGGGCGGCGGCTTTGGCGGCGGGTCCTTCGGTGGCTCCCGCGGAGGCGGCTCCTTTGGGGGCGGCTCGTTCGGCGGCGGCAGCTTCGGCGGCGGCTCCTTCGGTGGAATGGGCGGCGGCGGCAGCCACGGCGGCGGCGGTGGCCGCGGCCGTTAAAAACACAAAAACACGGAGAACTGCTGTGGGCGGTATGCCTGCGGCAGTTCTCTTTTTCGGTTTCAGGTGTGAAGGAAATTCATTTGACAAATCAACTTTGTTAACCTATACTGAGAAACATGCATAATAAGCCAGAAATAAAGGCTCTGAGGGTGGAAAAGCCGCAGAGCAGGGAACGATAAAAATAGAGGGAGAAAACCATGCTGACTCTGGATAAGATCTACCATGCAGCCTTTGTGCTCAAGGATGTTGCCCGCAAGACCGACCTCATCGAGGCACCCAAGCTCTCCAAGGACTGCCAGCTGTACCTGAAAACCGAAAACCTGCAGGCCACCGGCAGCTTTAAGGTGCGCGGTGCTTACTATAAGATCAGCCAGCTTTCCGAGGAGGAGAGCGCCAAGGGCGTGATCGCCTGCTCTGCCGGCAACCACGCACAGGGCGTGGCGCTGGCTGCTACCCGTCGCGGCATCAAGAGCATCGTCTGTATGCCGGACGGTGCCCCCATCATGAAGGTGGAGAATACCAAGAATCTGGGCGCAGAGGTGTGTCTGGTGCCCGGCACCTACGATGATGCCCACGACAAGGCTGTGGAGCTGCAGGAAGAGACCGGCATGACCTTTATCCACCCCTATGACGATGAGCAGGTCATCGCGGGGCAGGGAACCATTGGTCTGGAAATTCTGGATCAGCTGCCGGATGTGGATGCGGTCGTTGTGCCGGTGGGCGGCGGCGGCCTGATCTCCGGCGTGGCCTTTGCCATCAAGAGTCTGCGCCCGGAGGTGAAGGTCTATGGCGTACAGGCCGAGGGTGCACCCAGCATGTACCGCAGCCTGCACGAGCATAAGTACCAGACCCTGAAAGCCGTTTCTACCTTTGCAGACGGCATTCAGGTCAAGACTCCCGGTGAGCTGACCTACCAGATCTGTGAGCAGTATGTGGACGACATCGTGACCGTGAGCGAGGATGAGACCGCTGCCGCCATCCTCTCGCTGATGGAGAACCAGAAGCTGGTTGCCGAGGGTGCCGGAGCCGTGCCGGTGGCTGCAGTGCTGTTCCACAAGCTGCCGGTCGAGGGCAAAAAGGTGGCCTGCGTCGTCTCCGGCGGCAACATCGATGTGAACATCCTCAACCGCGTGATCACCCGTGGTCTGGTCATGAGCGGCCGCAAGGCGAACATGACCATTGCGCTGGAGGACAAGCCCGGCCAGCTCAAGAAGGTGGCCGAGATCGTGTCCCGCTGCGGCAGCAATGTGGTGTCGGTGCAGCACGATGGCTCCGATCCCAACATGCCCATTTCCAGCTGCTTCCTCAAGCTCACCCTTGAGACCCGCGATGCCGAGCAGATCGAGCAGATCCGCGCAGAGCTTGCAAAAGAGGGTTTCCAGCTTGTGAGCGAAAGAGTATAATAGAAGAAAAAAGAAAGGAACGTTTTATCATGAAAGTCGTTTCCACTTCCAACGCACCCGCAGCCATCGGCCCTTACAGCCAGGCGATCGATCTGGGCAATATGGTGTTTGTTTCCGGCCAGATCCCGGTAGACCCTGCTACCGGCAAGATGGCCGATACGGTTGAAGAGCAGGCGGCACAGAGCCTTGCAAACCTCAAGGCCATTCTGGCCGAGGCTGGCCTTTCCATGGCAAATGTGGTCAAGACTGTCATCTTCCTTGCTGACATCAACGATTTTGCCGCTGTGAATGCCGTGTATGCCAAGGCCTTTGCTGAGCCGTTCCCTGCCCGCAGCTGCGTGCAGGTGGCCGCCATTCCCAAGGGCGCAAAGCTGGAGATCGAGTGCATCGCCGTGCGCGAATAATCAGGCCTAAACACAAAAGGGGCTGTGCCGCTGGCACAGCCCCTTTTGCATGTGTGAGGAAAAATGAGAAGAGCAATTACGGGCGCAGACCCATGCCGCCCTCCAGCGTGAGAGTCTCGCCGGACAGATACTTGAAGTCCGGCATGGCCAGCTGCACGCATACCCGGCCGATCTCGGTCTCGGGGTTGGCATAGTGGCCCATGGGCGGCATCTTGACGTTGGCTTTGAACGCATCCGGGTATGCCTGCTGGAATTGCTCCAGCTTGGCGGTCCAGGCCAGCGGGCAGATCACGTTGACATTGATGCCATCCTTGCCCCACTCAGTAGCGGCCACGCGGGACAGGCCGCGGATGCCCTCCTTGGCGGCAGCGTAGGAGCACTGGCCAAAGTTGCCAAACAAGCCTGCACCGGATGCAAAGTTGATCACGCTGCCCTTGGACTTGGCCAGATAGGGATAGCAGGCCTTCATATAGTAAAATGCAGCGTACAGGCCGGAATAAAGGGCCAGATCAAACTGCTCGGTGGTGTGCTCTGCCAGCGGCACGCCGGAAGCGGATGCCTGTGCGTTGTTCACCAGCACTTGAATGCCACCAAAGGTATCTACAGCCTGATTGACGACATTTTGCACGGTGGCTTCGTTGTCGGTGCCTGCACACACATCTGCCTGCACCGGCAGAACGCGGATGCCATACTTGGCTTCCAGCTCGTTTTTTGCCTCTTCCAGTTTTTTCACATTACGGCCAGTGATTACCAGATTTGCGCCCTCTTTTGCAAAGGCGGTGGCAATGCCATAGCCGATGGAGCCGCAGCTGCCATCGGAAAGTACGGCGCGGCCTGCGCCGGTGATGATAGCGGTCTTACCCGTTAAAAAGCCCATAGTTGCCCTCCAGAAGTGCTCAATTGGCTGATGTTGGCCATATTATAGCCTGAATTTCAATAGAATGCAAGGCTTTTTACCGATAAATAAAAAATAGACAAAGAATGCCGAGAAGGTGAAAAAATTCACGACTTCTCGGCATTTTGTGAAAGATTTGTCAGAGACTTTGATGTTAAAATAAAGACAAACTAATTACTTCTGCACGCCCGCCTCGCACTGCTCAATAAACTGCTTTGCCACGCGGGGACTGCGGCCGCCGGCGCGGATGGCAAAGGCTTCGGCTTTGACCAGCAGCTGATCCATCGGCATGTCGATGCCGTGCTGCTTTGCCAGTTCGGCCAGAATGGTCTCAAACCGGGCCTTCTCCGGCCGCTGGAAAGTGACCGTCAGGCCGAATCGGGCCGAAAGGCTCATCAGCTCCTGCCGGGTATCGGCTTCGTGAATGTCGTCGCCGGTGCGGTCGGTCAGTGTTTCTTTAATAAGGTGGCGGCGGTTGGAGGTGGCGTATACCGCAATGTTCTTGGCTCTGCCGCCTACGCTGCCCTCCAGAATGGCCTTCAGGGCGGCAAAGTTGTCGTCGTTGGCGGTAAAGCTCAGGTCGTCGATGAACAGGATGAATTTGAGCGGGTTCGCGGCCAGCTTGTCCATCAGATCCGGGATCTGGTAGAGCTGGTTCTTCTTCACTTCCACCAGCCGCAGGCCTTCAGGTGCAAACTCATTGGCAATGGCTTTCACCGCACTGGACTTGCCGGTGCCTGCATCGCCGTACAGCAGCACATTGTTGGCGGGCATCCCGGCCAGCAGGGCCTTTGTGTTGGCAATGACCTTTTCGCGCTCCTTCTCGTAGCCGGGCAGCTCGGAAAGGCGCTGGGGGTCCGGGTATTTCACCGGCACCAGATGGCCGTTCTCCACCGTGAACACATGGTGCTTGGCAAACATGCCATAGCCTTTTTTTCCCACCTCGCTCATGCGCTGGGCGTAGGCGGCAGGCAGGTCGATGCTGGAGGTCTCCCACCGGGGCAGGAAAGCCAGCTCCTGCGCCTGACCTGTGGCAGAACCGGCAGCGGCCAGCAGCTCGTCCAGCGTCAGGCCGCACAGAGCCTGCAGAAAAGCCAGTTCACTGTCCAGCGCGGTCTGCAGTGCAGGGGCAAGGGTGCCCGATGCAGCCTGACGCACGCAGACGGTCTCGGCTTCCAGCACAGCGGCGCTGAGGTAGCTGCCCCAGTTGGTGGTGTGCTCGAACAGTGCGGCTTCAAATTGGGCCACAGCGTCGCACACCGGGCCATAGCCGGGCGCACCGGCTTCCATGCGGTCGGTCAGGTCCAAAAGCTTTGCCACAACGGGGTCGTCCAGCAGGCTGCGGAAAACAACAAGCCCGTGCAGCCGGGCATTCCATTCTCTCAATTTCATATTCCTGTCCTCTAGTTGGTCTTAAATTAAACGCGCAGGCGCGCATATCAGAAGTATACAGCGCATTGTGCCATGGCGCAAGAGGTGTTCAATTAACTTCATGTTTGGGGTGATTCAGGTTACAAATTGTCGATTGACAAAAGGCCGATTTATAGTATAATTTACATCAACAAATGCGCAGATGGGAAAAAGTACCACACGATCCCCACTGTTCAGAGAGCTGCCGTCTGGTGCAAGGCAGTCAGTGCTTCGTGCGGAAAATCATCCCGGAGCAGCCTGCCCAACGGGTGCAAAACCCTTGTAAGCAGCGCCGGTTGCAGCCGTTACCGTGCAGGGCTTTGTTGGAAGCCCGTGAGAGGGTGTGCACAGCACGCCAACGAGAGTGGTACCGCAGAGAGCTTGATGATCACAAGGTCTTTGTCTCTTGATAACAGGGGACAAAGGCCTTTTCTTTTAAAAAAGAAGCTCCCCGGGAACGTGTAAAAAGTGGAAAAAGGTTAGGAAAACAGGAGAAACTCACCATGCAGTTGAATGGTTCTCAGATTTTTGTGGAGGTCCTCTGCGAGCAGGGCGTGGACACCCTTTTTGGTTATCCCGGCGGCGCAGTGCTGAACCTTTACGATGAGCTGTACAAAAATTCGGACCGCATCACCCATGTGCTGACGGCACATGAACAGGGCGCGGCCCACGCGGCAGACGGCTATGCCCGCGCGACCGGCCGCACCGGCGTGGTGCTGGCTACCAGCGGCCCGGGTGCCACCAATCTGGTCACCGGCATTGCCACGGCCTATATGGACTCGGTGCCCATGGTAGCCTTTACCGGCAACGTGACCACGGACGGGATCGGGAGGGACAGCTTTCAGGAAGCCTACATTGAGGGCATCACAATGCCCATCACCAAGCACAATTTCACGGTGCGCCGGGTGGAAGAGCTGGCCGATACCATGCGCTCTGCCTTCCGTATTGCACAGAGCGGGCGCAAAGGCCCGGTGCTGGTGGATATCCCCAAGGACGTGACAGCGGCGGTATGCGAGTTCACCCCCAAAAAGCCGGAGCCCATCCGCACCGTTACCACCTTCAACGCGGAGCAGGTCAAGTGGGCAGCGGATCTTATCAATGCGGCCCAGCGACCGCTGGTCTACTTTGGCGGCGGCGTGCGCAGCGCAGCCTCCTGCCAGCCGCTGCGTGATCTGCTGCACAAGGCAGAGATCCCGGCCACCTACACCCTGATGGCCGCAGGTGTTGTGCCCTACGGCGACCCGATGAACATTGGCATGGTGGGTATGCACGGCTGTTACACCTCCAATCGTGCCGTGGCCGACTGCGACGTGCTGATCGCGGTGGGCACCCGCTTCTCGGACCGTGTGGCCCTGAACCCCAAGACCTTTGCAAAGAATGCCACCATCATCCAGATCGACATCGACCCCAGTGAGCTGGGCAAGAATGTGGAGGTCGATCTTTCCATCGTGGGCGATGCCGCTTACGTGCTGAACGCCATGCTGCCGCAGATCGAGGAAAAGAAGCATCCCGACTGGATGAAGATGATCCATGAGTGGCAGGCACAGGATTACCACCCGGTGTCCGACCCCACCCGCCTGATGCCCCATCAGGTGATCGGCGAGGTGTGCAACCAGTGCGGCCCGGAGGCCGTGTATGTGACCGATGTGGGCCAGCACCAGATGTGGGCGGCACAGTACCTGCGCCACGCTAAGAGCCGTGGCTTTATCACCAGCGGCGGTTTGGGCACCATGGGCTTTGGCTACGGCGCCGCCATTGGCGCACAGATGGCTCTGGGCCGCGACCAGCGGGTGGTCATGTTTACCGGCGACGGCTCTTTCCACATGAACCTGAACGAGGCCTGCACCGCCGTGAGCTATGAGCTGCCCATCATCACCGTGATCTTCAACAACTCGGTGCTGGGCATGGTGCGCCAGTGGCAGACCATCTTCTACGAAAAGCGCTACAGCCAGACCGATCCCCACCGCAAGACGGACTTCGTCAAGCTGGCCGAGGGCTTTGGCCTGAAGGGCTACCGCTGCACTAACCTGCCGGAGTTTCAGGCTGCTTTTGCCGATGCAATGAAGCAGAAAGGCCCTACTTGGATCGAGTGCATCATCGATAAGGACGCAAAGGTGCTGCCCATGATCCCCGGCGGCGGCGACATCAACGATATCATCATGGAATAAGGAGGGCACAGCAATATGGAATCCAACAAGCGCAGGGTCATCAGCCTGCTGGTGGACAACCAGAGCGGTGTTCTGGCCCGTGTGTCCAACCTGTTCTGCCGCCGCGGCTTCAACATCGACAGCCTGACGGTCTCGGCCACCAACGACCCGGCAGTCAGCCGCATCACCGTGACCATTACCAGCGATGACAAGGCCCTCAAGCAGCTGATCCTGCAGACCGAACGGCTGGAAGTTACCCGTCAGGTGTTCGTGCTGGACGGCGAAAAATCTCTGGAACGGGAACTGCTGCTGCTGAAGGTGGCGTCCGATGTGCACAACCGCAGCGAGCTGCGGGAGATCGCCAGCATCTACAAGGCCAAGATCATCGACCTTTCGCCGGACAGCATGGTGTTCGAGCTGATCGGCAAGCCGGATAAGATCGATGCCTTCCTGAAAATGTTTACAGATTACAAAATTTTGGAGCAGTGCCGCACCGGTGTTACCGCACTGGAGCGCGGCGGGATGCATCAGCATATGCAGAAGCCTCCGCAGGAGGTGCGCGAAGCACAGCTGCCTCTGCCGGGAACCCACTGCCCGGAGAGAAAGTAAGAACGAACCCTCTCCGTCACGGCTGCGCCGTGCCACCTCTCCCGAAGGGCGAGGTTTTATGCATCATCAAAAGAGAAGGTATGATAAAAGCTCCCCCCTCGGGGGAGCTGGCATCGAGCAAAGCGAGATGACTGAGAGGGTTAAAACTTCGCTTTTCCGCTCCACAGTGAGCGAAAAAATAAAATGTTTACAATCAGCCACTGAATAAACACAAAACAAAAAAGGAGAACAACTACCATGGCTATCAAGAAATACTACGATTCCGACTGCAACCTCGGCGTGCTGGACGGCAAGACCGTCGCTGTCATCGGCTTCGGCAGCCAGGGCCACGCCCATTCCGAGAACCTGGCCGAGAGCGGCGTGAACGTCGTCGTCGGCCTGCGCAAGGGCTCTGCTCACTGGGAGAAGGCTTCTGAGTTCGCAGCAACTCACGAGAACTTCAAGGTCATGGAAGTGGAAGAAGCTGCCAAGGCCGGCGACGTTGTCATGATGCTGGTGCCCGACGAGCTGTGCGCCGACATCTATAACAAGCAGGTGGCTCCCTACATGACCGAGGGCAAGGCACTGGCCTTTGCACACGGCTTCAACATCCACTTCAAGACCATTACTGCTCCTAAGAACGTTGACGTTATCATGATCGCTCCCAAGGGCCCCGGCCACATCGTCCGCCGCCTGTACACCGAGGGTGAGGGCTGCCCCTCTCTGATCTGCGTGGAGCAGGACTACACCGGCAAGGCTAAGGATATTGCTCTGGCATACGCTTCCGGCATCGGCGCTGGCCGTGCAGGCATCCTGCAGACCACCTTCAAGGAGGAGACCGAGACCGACCTGTTCGGCGAGCAGGCAGTGCTGTGCGGCGGCGTTTCCGAGCTGATCCACGCCGGTTTCGATACGCTGGTGGAAGCTGGCTACGAGCCCGAGATGGCATACTTTGAGACCTGCCACGAGATGAAGCTGATCGTTGACCTGATCAACGAGGGCGGCTTCTCCAAGATGCGTTACTCCATCTCCAACACCGCTGAGTACGGCGACTACCGCACCGGCAAGCGCCTGATCACCGCCGAGACCCGCAAGGAAATGAAGAAGGTTCTGACCGAGATCCAGGACGGCACCTTCGCTTCCGAGTTCCTGACCGAGATGAGCCCCAACGGCGGCCGCAAGGTGCACTTTCTGGCAAAGCGCCGCATGGAAGCAGAGCTGCCCATCGAGAAGGTCGGCGCAGAGCTGCGCGGCATGATGAGCTGGCTGAAGAAGTAAGGGGAAAACCCTCTCAGGCCGCCTTTCGGCGGCCAGCTCCCCCGAAAGGGGGAGCTTTTGTTGAAAGTGAGAACCTTATAGATCCTCCGCAAAAACCTCTCCCCTTCGGGAGAGGTGACACGGCGCAGCCGTGACGGAGAGGGTTTTTGTCAGAAAAGAGGATTTGAAATGAGAAGTGACAACGTGACCAAGGGTTCGGAGCGCGCCCCGAACCGAAGCCTGTTCTACGCACTGGGCTACACCAAGGAAGAGCTGGAGCGCCCGCTGATCGGCGTGGTGAGCGCCTACAGCGAGATCGTGCCCGGCCATATGAATCTGGACAAGATCGCCGATGCCGTCAAGGCCGGCGTTGAGATGGCAGGCGGCACCCCCATCCTGATCCCCGCCATTGGCGTGTGCGACGGCATCGCCATGGGCCATGTGGGCATGAAGTACAGCCTTGCATCCCGTGAGCTGATCTGCGACAGCGTTGAGACCATGCTCATGGCCCACCAGCTGGACGGTCTGGTGCTGGTGCCCAACTGCGACAAGATCGTGCCCGGCATGGTCATGGCCGCCGTCCGTATGGACGTGCCCGCCGTGGTCTGCTCCGGCGGCCCCATGCTGGCCGGTACCTACGGCGGCGAAGAGGTCAGCCTTTCCAAGATGTTCGAGGCTGTGGGTGCCTACAAGGCCGGTATGATCACCGAGGATCAGCTGGAAGACTGCACCTGCAACTGCTGCCCCAGCTGCGGCAGTTGCTCCGGCATGTACACCGCCAACAGCATGAACTGCCTGTGCGAGGCCATCGGCATCGCACTGCCCGGCAACGGCACCATTCCTGCCGTCTACTCCAAGCGTCTGCAGCTGGCAAAGCACGCCGGTATGGCCATTATGGATATGGTCAAGAAGGGCATCACCGCACGCCAGATCATCAACGAGCGCTCCATCCGCAACGCTCTGACCTGCGATATGGCTCTGGGCTGCTCCACCAACACCGTGCTGCACCTGCTGGCCATCGCTTATGAGGCTGGTGTGCCCATCGACCTGAAGCTGTTCAATGAGATCAGCGCCAAGACCCCGAACCTGTGCCATCTGGCACCGGCCGGCCCCACCCACATGCCGGACCTGTACGCCGCAGGCGGCATCCCCGCCGTGCAGGCAGAGCTGGCCAAGAAGGGCCTGCTGGATCTGGATGTGCCCACCGTTACCGGCAAGACGCTGGGCGAGAACATCAAGGGCGCACACATCCTGAACGACAAGGCCATCCGTCCCATCGACAACCCCTACTCCCAGACCGGCGGTCTGCAGATCCTGTGGGGCAACATTGCACCGGACGGCTGTGTGGTCAAGCGCAGCGCCGTGGCCCCCGAGATGCAGCAGCATTCCGGCCCGGCCCGCGTGTTCAACAGCGAGGACGAGGCCATTGCTTCCATCTACGCGGGTAAGATCGTCCCGGGCGATGTGGTGGTCATCCGCTACGAAGGCCCCAAGGGCGGCCCCGGTATGCGTGAGATGCTGAACCCCACCTCCGCACTGGCCGGCATGAAGCTGGACAAGACCGTGGCCCTCATCACCGACGGCCGCTTCTCCGGCGCAAGCCGCGGCGCAGCCATCGGCCATGTCAGCCCGGAGGCTGCTTCCGGCGGCCCCATCGGCCTGATCGAGGAGGGAGATACCATCAACATTGATATCCCCAATGCCTCCATCACGCTGGAGGTCAGCGACGAAGTTCTGGCCCAGCGCAAGGCAAAGTATGTTGCACCCGAACCCAACATCAAAACCGGCTGGCTCAGCCGCTATGCACGCATGGTCACCAGTGCAAATCTGGGCGCTGTGCTGAAGTGATTTGATGATCTAAGCAAAAACAGAGGGACGACCCCGCGTCGTTCCTCTGTTTTTTGTTTCCTGAAGGCTATCTGTAAAAAAATCGGCAAAGCCCGCAGGCTCTGCCGATCTGTGATCCGAATTATTCTCCGTGGCCGAACAGCACCGCACGGAAGGTTGCAAAGATGATCTTCCAGTCCACCAGGAAGCTGCGTTCCTTGACATACTTCACATCCAGTGCCATCCACTCCTCAAAGCTCAGCTGGTTGCGGTGCGGGGCGATCTGCCAGTAGCAGGAAAGGCCCGGTGTCACGTACAGCCGCTGCCATTCATAAGGGGTGTACTGGGCCACCTCGCGGGGCAGAGCCGGGCGCGGGCCCACAATGCTCATATCTCCCTTGAGGATGTTCACCAGCTGAGGCAGCTCGTCGATGCTGGTCTTGCGGATGAAATGGCCCACCCGGGTGATGCGGGGGTCGTCCTTCATCTTGAACACCGGGCCGTCCATCTCGTTGTCCTGCAGCAGATCGTTGAGCTTGCTCTCAGCGTTCGGGCACATGGAACGGAACTTGTACAGCCGGAACAGCTTGCCGTTGCGGCCCACCCGCAGCTGGCTGAACACCGGGCTTGCACCAGGGCTGTCGATCCAGACTGCAATGCAGGTAAGGAGCATCAGCGGGGAAAGCGCGATCAGCGCCAGCAGAGAAAAGAAGATATCCTGTGTGCGGCGCACACACCAGTAGGCGCGGTGCTCGTGAAGATTCGTCTTACGATCGATCGTAATCGGCTTGTGGATGCCAAGCTCTGCGCCGGGCTCCTCCATCCAACCGGTCTGCAGCCAGTATTCCGCTTCTGGCACAGTGGTTACAGTTGTCATACTTAGATTCACTCCATTGATCCTATAACATGAAAACAGGAGAGCCCCAAACTCTCCCACACAGTTATTGCACCTATTGCACAATAAAACTACAAACTTCTGTACAATTTTACCATGTGTACAGGCGGATTGCAAGAGAGTTGAACCATTTTTTGTCTGGTATATCAGAAAAAACCGGATCACAGAGGTGGAAAACGATGAACAGACAGACCGGTGCGCCAGAGCCTTACCCGAACAGGCTCTTTGTGTTGTGCATATAGACCGACAGTACAAGCCCCACGCAGATATACAGCATCAGCACCGAGCTGCCGCCCGCAGAATAAAAGGGCAGGGTGACGCCGATGACCGGCAGCACCCGCAGGTTCATGCCCACATTCACTGCGATCTGCGCCATCAGAGCACCGCCGATGCCGGTGCAGATATAGCTGCCCAGCAGGTCCTCGCTGCGCGCACCGGTGGCAAAGGTCTTGATCACCAGTGCCAGCAGTGCCCCCAGCACGATGCACAGGCCCACAAAGCCAATGGCATTGCCCAGCCAGCTGAGAATAAAGTCGTTGTGGGCATTGGGCACGCTGTAGTACCGGCCGCTGAACAGGCCGTTGCCGAAGATGCCGCCGGAGCCGATGGCGATCTCGCCGCGCTGCTGCTGGTAGATGATGTTTTTCCAGGTGGCTTCGTTGGGTGCCCAGCCGGTGGAATTCTCCGGGTCGATAACGGCCAGAATGCGGTACCACTGGTAGCCCTTGCCGATCTTATCGCTGAAAAAGGCAAACGCCGCCGCCACGGCCACAGCTGCTGCCGAAATGGCACCGATGATATATTTCCAGCTCAGGCCCGCTGCAAACATCATGCAGCAGCCGATGATGGCGTAGATGATGGCGGTGCCGTCGTCGCCCTGAATGTGGATGATAAGGATGGGCACGGCCAGATGCAGCAGAAGCTTTACCAGCTCCTTTGGCTCGTTGATGCGGCTGCGCACATTGTTCAGGTGCATGGCAAAGGTAAGGATAAAGCTGATCTTTGCCAGCTCCGTGGGCTGGAAGGTAAAGCCGCCCAGCTTGTACCAGGAGTAGTTGTCGGTGTCACCGGCGTTGAAGCCGATGGTCAGCGGGCCGATGGCCACATTGCGGATGAACAGCGTGGGCAGCACCAGACCCCATGTCAGGGCTACATGCACTGGCCACACCTTGACAAGGCTGCGGTAGTCGATGCAGGAGAGCAACAGCGCGATCACGATGCCAAGCCCGGCTGCTGCCGCCTGTACCAGCGCGCGGCGGTAATCGCCGATGCCGGTAATGGCACCAGTGATCTCGTCCGTGGCAAAGCCGTTGCCCTGCTTTGCGGCCCAGGAGGCAAGAGCCACCACCGCCATGGTGCTGCTGAAGATGCACAGCAGCAGATAGATCTTATCCGTTCGTTTAAAATATTGTCGAATGCTTTCCAAGAAAGCACCACCTTTCGTTCCCAGATGCACACCGGGTTTTGCCGCTGCAGCGGGCAATACCAACCCAGTTTATCCTATTATACACAGCCTGCACACCGTTTGCAATCCACCGGGTGTGACAGCTTTGCAAAATCCGCACGAATGCTTGACAAAGCAGACCGCACCATCTACAATGAAGGTGCAGCAGAAAGCTCCTTTGCAGAGCGCCTGCCGCGCAAAGAAAATGGCAGGAAGATGCCTGCTGGAAAAGGGCGGCGTGCCGCATTGGGCGGCAGATATGCCCGGAGGAAATGGGAATGGAACACGATATGCTCCGCCGTTTTGGGTGTGCACTGTGCGCTCTGGCTTTCGCGCTCACAGCGCTGCCCACAGCGGCTTTTGCACAGCAGCCGGAAGAACAGGCGGCTGTGCAGCAGAGCCTTTCGGCCACAGATGTGCGCGAGATGCAGCAGGCAGATGCTGCTGTGACCGCACTGACCGGAGGCAGCGACTATGCACAGATGACCGAGGACGAGCGCACAGATGCTGCTTTGCAGCAGCTGGATGCGCTGACCGCACAGGGCCTTGTAAAGCAGGGGTCTGTCTACACCGATGCCGAAAACGGCATGATCAGCTTTACCTACAGCTGCGGCGCGCTGGGCGGCATCTTGCTTACCGACCCGGAGGAGGAGAACACCGCAGCCCTGCCGGAGCTGGACGAGAGCCGGCTGCAGGAGCTGGCAGAGAACAAGCGGGTGGGCACGGCGGCGATCTATTATGCGTTTGACAACACGATCAACAGCACCCGCTACCCGTATTATGCCTACATGCAGACCTATTGGGATTCGGTGGGCCTGCAGACGGATCTGGATACCACCGTTACTGTATCCGACCTGCGCAGGATGGGCCGTTACGACCTGTGCATCCTGAGCACCCACGGCGCGTACTACACCTATGAATACGGCTGGCTGTTCAAAAAGACTACCACGGAACCGCTGATCCTGCTGACTGAGAGATCGGATTTCTGGAGCGATCTGCGCTATGGCTTTGACCTGCTGGCCCACCGCGTGGTCAAGGTGAACGGTATGTATGCCGTCAACGGCGATTTCTTCCGCAGTGCCTACCGCGGCAATGGCATCGTGCTCAGCGAGACCTGCGAGTTCTACGGCAAGAACGGCCATGTGGACACCTCTATGGCAGACGGCCTGCTGGCAGGCGGTGCCAAGGCGGTGATGGGCTATGTGAACAATGTCTACTCGGTGTATTCCCGCAGTATGCTGTGGGCCGCTGTAAACCGGATGATCGAGGGCGAAACGCTGGAACAGGCCGTGGACTATGCCAAGAGCATCTACGGCACCGATGATATCATCTGGTACAACGAGCAGGGCGGCAGACGGCCCCATGCGGCGGCATCCTATGCGATGCTCAGCGGAGACCGAAGCGCTGCACTGCCCAACCCCTACACGGCAGCGGATGTGGATGCGGCGGCGTAAGCAACACACGGCATTGCACTTTTGCACAAAGTATATTATACTAAAGGACGGCAGAGCATTCTGCCGTCCCTTTTGCTTTATAAAATGAGGTAAGCTTCATGTCAGAATATATCACCCACTCCCGCGCCGAGACGGTGGCGCTGGGTGCCCGTATGGCCGCAGTGCTGGCACCGGGTTCGCTGGTTGCGTTCACCGGCGGGCTGGGCGCGGGCAAGACCGCTTTTACCGAGGGCCTTGCCGAGGGCCTTGGCTGCACCGACCCGGTGTCCAGCCCAACCTTTGCCATTGTGAACTACTACCGCGGCCCAAAGCCGCTGGCGCACTTTGACCTGTACCGTATTTCCACTGAGAACGACCTGTGTGCTGCAGGCTTTTACGATTATTTGGATCAGGGGGCCATTGTAGCAGCAGAGTGGAGCGAGAACTTTGCAGACCTGCTGGCACTGGAAAACCCCATCCGGGTGGATATCCAGCGCGTGGACGAAAATACCCGCAGGATCACCATTGAGGGGGTAACGCTATGAACATCTTAGCTGTGGATACAGCGGGCAAAACGGCTGGTGTGGCTCTTTTGCAGGATGATCGCCTGCTGTACGAGGTGTATCTGGACGCAGGCATGACCCACAGCGAAACGCTGATGCCCATGATCGACACCTGCCTGAAGATGTGCGGCATGACCTGTGCAGATATTGACTTGTACGGTGTCAACGCAGGCCCCGGCAGTTTTACCGGGCTGCGCATCGGTCTGGCGGCGGTCAAGGGTCTGGCCTTCCCGCGGGAAACGCTGTGCGCACCGGTCTCCACGCTGGAAGCACTGGCCGCAGCCCACACGGGCGAGGGCACCGTGCTGTGCGCACTGGATGCCCGCCGTGCGCAGGTATACAGTGCCGCGTTCGACCTTGCCACCCACAGCCGCCTGCTGGAAGACGATGCCCGGGCGGTGGCAAATCTGGCCGATTTTGTAGAAAATTGCAAAAAGCCCCTGTTTTTTGTTGGTGATGGCGCATCTCTGTGCTATAATAAATACGGCAGTGTGCCGGGCGTGCTGCAGGCACCTGCGGCCCTGCGCGGCGGGCGTGCTGCTGCAGTGGCCCTTGTGGCAAAGCAGATGGCCGAAGCCGGAAAGGCTGTGCTGCCGGAGGCTCTGCTGCCGGACTACCACCGCCTGAGTCAGGCCGAGCGGGAGCGCGCAGAGCGCCTTGCAGCAGAAGCTGCAGCCAATGCCGCCCAAAACAAGGAGCAGGCATAAAACCCTGCGTGACTGAGAGAAAGGAACATTTCCATGGCAAAACCCATTGCACTGGCCGCTGACCACGGCGGATTTGAACTGAAAGAAGCTGTCAAGGCGCATCTGAAGGAGCTGGGGCTGGAATACATCGATTTTGGCACCCATAGCACCGACAGCGTGGATTACCCTGATATGGCCGTGCCCGCCTGCGATGCAGTTGTGAGCGGCGAGTGCAGCAAGGCACTGCTGTTCTGCGGCACCGGCGTGGGCATCAGCATGGCAGCAAACAAGATCAAGGGCATTCGTGCCTGCTGCTGCTCTGACAGCTTCAGCTGCGAGTATACCCGCCGCCACAACGACGCCAACGCCCTGTGTATGGGCGGCCGCGTGGTCGGCCCCGGCCTTGCCTGCCAGCTGGTGGATCTCTTCCTGAACACCGAGTTTGAAGGCGGCCGCCATCAGCGCCGCATCGACAAGCTGACCGCACTGGAGAACCGCTGATCATGGCGAAGCGTATGCGGAGCTGTTTTAAATCGTAATCTTGGACCCGATAGAGTTATCTATTTAAAATAAGGAGCGTGTTTTTATGACCCCGATGATCGTTGAGCATCCGCTGCTGCAGCACAAGCTGAGCATTCTGCGCAACAAGCAGACCGGTACCAAGGAGTTCCGTGACCTCGTTGGCGAGATCGCGACCCTGCTGTGCTACGAAGCGACCCGTGACCTGCCTCTGGAAGAGGTGGAGATCGAAACACCCATCACCATGGCAAAGACCAAGGTGCTGGCTGGCCGCAAGCTGGCTCTGGTGCCCATCCTGCGCGCAGGCATGGGTATGCTGGACGGTATGCTGACCCTGCTGCCCGCTGCAAAGGTGGGCTTCATCGGCCTGTACCGCGACGAGGAGACCCTGCAGCCTGTGGAGTACTTCTGCAAGCTGCCGCAGGATATCGCAGAGCGCGATGTTCTGGTTCTGGACCCGATGCTGGCTACCGGCGGCAGCGCCATTGATGCCATCACCCAGATCAAGAAGCATGGCGCAAAGCGCATCAAGTTCATCGGCCTGATCGCCGCTCCGGAAGGCATCAAGGCCCTGCACGAGGCACACCCCGATGTGGATATCTACCTCGGCGCAGAGGATGACCACCTGAACGAGAACGGCTATATCGTTCCCGGTCTGGGCGACGCAGGCGACCGCATCTACGGCACCAAGTAAGAAACTGTATCACGGAAGGGCAGCTGGGAACAGCTGCTCTTTTTTGTGCAGACGAAAAGGGGAACGACGGCTGTCGTTCCCCTTTGTGCGTTATGGAAAAACTCAGATCTCGGCCAGAATGGCATCGCCCATGGCGGTGCAGCCAAGGCAGGTGCAGCCCTCGCTCATGTTGTCGGCGGTGCGCAGGCCCTTGTCCAGCACCTTGTTCACAGCGGTCTCAATGGCATCGGCCTCCTCGGCCATGCCGAAGGAGTAGCGCAGCATCATGGCGGCAGACAGGATGCAGGCGGTGGGGTTCACGATGTCCTTGCCCGCAATATCGGGGGCCGAGCCGTGGATGGGCTCGTACAGGCCGCGGGTGCCGTCGCCCAGAGAGGAGGACGGGATCATGCCGATGGAGCCGGTGATCATGGAAGCCTCGTCCGACAGGATGTCGCCGAACATGTTCTCGGTAACGATCACGTCGAACTGGGCGGGGTTCTTGACGATCTGCATGGCGCAGTTGTCCACGAACATCTCGCTGTATTCCACATCCGGGTATTCGGCCTGCAGGCGGTGCATCACACTGCGCCACAGGCGGCTGGTGTCCAAAACGTTTGCCTTGTCCACGCAGCACAGTTTCTTGCGGCGCTTGCGTGCGGTCTCAAAGCCGATGCGGCCGATGCGCTCGATCTCGTGCTCCGCGTAGGGCATGGAGTCGATGGCCTGCTTCTCGCCGCTGGCGAGGGTGTGGGTCTCGTGATTGCCAAAGTATACGCCGCCGATCAGCTCACGCACGATGATGAAATCGATGCCCTGTGCCACGATCTCGGGCTTCAGGGGACTGGCAGGAGCCAGCTGCGGCCAGATCTTGGCCGGGCGGTTGTTGGAGTACAGGCCCATGCCTGCACGCAGGCGCAGCAGGCCCTTCTCCGGGCGCTGCTCACCGGGCAGGCCCTCCCACTTGGGGCCGCCCACGGCACCCAGCAGGACGCTGTCCGCAGCAAGGCACTTGTCCAGCTCGTGCTGGGGCAGCGGGTCGCCGTACTTGTCAATGGCTTCGCCGCCCATGGCAGCGTCGGTGTAGTGGAAGGTGTGGCCGTACTTTTCGGCCACCTTGTCAAGCACGCGGATGGTCTGCTTGACGATCTCCGGGCTGGAGCAGTCGCCCCAGATGACAGCAATGTTTTTTTCCATTGGTGGTACTCCTTTTATGAATGAAACTCCTTCCGTCATCGCTGCGCGATGCCACCTCCCTCTGAGAGGGAGGCTTTGGTAAAATCGGAAACTTTCCCTCTTCGACAGAGGCTCCCTCTGTGAGGGAGCTGTCGAGCGAATGCGAGACGGAAGGAGTTTGCCTTACTGCTTCGCCTTGATGGACTTCATCAGTCCACCGGCGGAGATGATCTCCTGAATGAACGGCGGGAAGGGCTCGGCATGGAACACCTTGCCGTTGGTCTCGTCGGTAATGACACCGGTGTCAAAGTCCACGCTCACAGTGTCGCCCGCATTGATGGCATCCACAGCCTCCGGGCACTCCATGATGGGCAGACCGATGTTGATGCTGTTGCGGTAGAAGATGCGGGCAAAGCTCTTGGCAATGACCACCGAGATGCCGGCGGTCTTGATGCACAGCGGTGCGTGCTCACGGGAGGAGCCGCAGCCGAAGTTCCAGCCGCCCACCATGATGTCGCCGTCCTTCACCTTCTTGACGAAGTCCTTGTCGATGTCCTCCATGCAATGGCTGGCCAGCTCTTTGGCATCCTGCGTGTTCAGGTGGCGGGCCGGGATGATGACATCGGTATCCACATTATCCGGGTATTTGAAAACAGAACCTTTTGCGTTCATTGTTGTGCTCCTTTCCGATCAGACCGTGCGGGGGTCGGTGATGCAGCCGGTCAGTGCGCTGGCGGCGGCAGTGGCGGGAGAAGCAAGGTAGACCTCGCTCTTCACATGGCCCATGCGGCCCACAAAGTTGCGGTTGGTGGTGGAAACGCAGCGCTCGCCCTCGGCCAGAATGCCCATGTAGCCGCCCAGACAGGGGCCGCAGGTGGGGGTGGACACGATGCAGCCTGCATCAATAAAGGCAGTGGTCCAGCCGCGCAGGATGCATTCTTTGTAAACGGCCATGGTGGCGGGGATGATGATGCCGCGCACGCCCTTGGCAATGTGCTTGCCCTTGAGCACGTTGTAGGCGGCTTCCATGTCCTCCAGACGGCCGTTGGTGCAGCTGCCGATCACAACCTGATCGATCTTGATGTCCTTGCCCTCGCTGGCAAGGTGGGTGTTCTCGGGCAGGTGGGGGTAGCTGACGGTGGGCTCCAGCTTGTCCAGATCGATCTCAATGGTCTTTTCGTACTCGGCATCCGGGTCGGCCTCAAAGAACACCGGCTCACGCTGGCTGCGGCCCTTGAGGTAAGCCTTGGTCACATCGTCCACAGGGAAGATGCCGTTCTTGGCACCGGCTTCGATGGCCATGTTGCAGATGCACAGGCGGTCGTCCATCGTCAGGCTGGCAACGCCCGGGCCGGTGAACTCCATGGATTTGTACAGCGCACCGTCCACACCGATCATGCCGATGATGTGCAGGATCAGGTCCTTGCCGGAGACGCGGGGGCCGAACTTGCCCTTGAGCACGAACTTGATGGCAGAGGGTACCTTGAACCATGCCATGCCGGTGGCCATACCGGCGGCCATATCGGTGGAGCCGACGCCGGTGGAGAAGGCACCCAGTGCACCATAGGTGCAGGTGTGGCTGTCCGCACCGATCACACAGTCGCCTGCGGTCACGATGCCTTTTTCCGGCAGCAGGGCGTGCTCAATGCCCATCTGGCCCACATCGTAGAAGTTGAGGATATCGTATTTGTTGGCGAACTCGCGGCACTGCTTGGACTGGGTGGCGCTCTTGATGTCCTTGTTGGGCACAAAGTGGTCCAGCACGATGGCAATGTGCTCTTTGTCGAACACACCGTCAAAACCGGCCTTTTCAAACTCGTTGATGGCAACCGGGGTGGTGATGTCGTTGCCCAGCACGATGTCCAGCTTTGCATTGATGAGCTGGCCTGCCTTGACCTCGGCAAGACCGGCATGTGCGGCAAGAATTTTCTGCGTCAGGGTCATTCCCATGATGGTACTCTCCTTTTATCTGTTGGTAGAACTCCTTCCGTCACGGCTTGCGCCGTGCCAGCTCCCTCAAGGAGGGAGCCTCTGGCGAAACGGGAAGCTTTTCCACACTGCCAAGGGCCCCATCTCCGAGGGGGCTGTCTGCGAAGCAGACTGGGGGAGTTTCTTTATTTATTATTGATGGCGCTCACCAGTGCCTTGATGCCAGCCACGATGATATCGGTGTCGGTGCCGGCACCCCAGGTGACGGTGTTATCGCCCCAGACAAGGCCGACGTAGGAGGCAGCGCGGGAGGTGGAGCCTTCGTCCAGACTGTGCTCGGAGTAGGTCTCGAGGTGGAACTCCATGCCGGTGGCACTCTGGATGGCGTTTGCCACAGCGTCCAGACGGCCGTTGCCCACCGAGGTGACCACCTTGCGCTGACCATTCAGCTCCAGCGTGACGGTGGCGGTGATGCCGCCCACCTGTGCAAAGTGGGCTTCCAGAACGTTGAGCGGCTTGCAGCGGTTGAGGAAGGCATCCTCGAAGATGTGCAGCACCTCGTTTGCGCTCAGCTCCTTGTGGCTGTGGTCGGAAACGCTCTTGACCTTGTAGCCCAGCGCCTCGCGCATCTTGGGCGGCAGGTTGTAGCCGAAGTTCTGTTCCAACACAAAGCCGATGCCGCCCTTGCCGCTCTGGCTGTTGATGCGGATAACATCGGCATCGTAGGTGCGGCCGATGTCGTGGGGGTCCACCGGGATGTAGGGGCAGGTCCAGCGGTGCTCGCCATGCTCCTTGCGGTAGGCCATGCCCTTTGCAATGGCGTCCTGATGGCTGCCGGAGAAGGCGGCGAACACCAGCTGACCGGCGTAGGGGGTGCGCTCGTAAATGTGCATCCGGGTCACCCGCTCGTAGGTGGCGCAGATGTCCGGCATATCGGAGAAGTCCAGCTTGGGGTCCACGCCGTGGCTGTACATGTTCATGGCCAGCGTCACCGCGTCCACGTTGCCGGTGCGCTCGCCGTTGCCGAACAGGCAGCACTCCACCCGCTGTGCACCCGCCAGCACGGCCAGCTCTGCGCAGGCCACGCCGGTGCCGCGGTCGTTGTGGGGATGGGTGGAGATGATGACGCTGTCGCGGTATTTCAGGTGCTTGTCGCAGTACTCGATCTGGTTTGCGTAGACATGCGGCATGCTCATTTCCACGGTAACGGGCAGGTTGATGATCATGGGGCGGTCCGGGGTGGGCTGCATGATGTCCAGCACGGCGTTGCACACATCCACGGCATAGTCCACCTCGGTGCCGGTAAAGCTCTCAGGGCTGTACTCGAACAGGAAGTTGCCCTCATACTCTTCGCTCAGCTGCTTGACCAGCTTTGCGCCGTCGGTGGCGATCTGCTTGATCTCCTCCTTGCTCTTGTGGAACACCTGCTCGCGTTGGGCCACAGAGGTGGAATTGTAGAAGTGGATCACCGCGCGGGGAGCGCCCTTGACGGCCTCAAAGGTCTTGCGGATGATGTGGTCGCGGCACTGGGTCAGCACCTGCACGGTGACATCCTCGGGGATCATGTTCTTCTCGATCAGGGTGCGCAGGAACTCGTACTCGGTGTCGCTGGCGGCAGGGAAGCCCACCTCGATCTCCTTGAAGCCGATCTTGACCAGCATCCGGAAGAACTCCAGCTTTTCCTCAAGGCTCATGGGCACGATCAGGGCCTGATTGCCGTCGCGCAGGTCCACACTGCACCATGCGGGGGCTTTTTCAATGTGATCCTTCTTTACCCAGCTGTCATAGCCTGCGGGTACCGGGTAGTAACCCGGAGCGTACTTGGTTGCGTCCATCATTTGCGCGTCCTCCCAAACAATTTACACTTCTTGCTCCATGCTCTTTGTGAGCGTCCTTGCCCTCTCAGTCTCACATTCGTTCGACAGCTCCCCCAAGGGGGGAGCCCTTGGCAAAACCGAAAACTTTGCCGTACTGCCAAGGCCTCTCACTTTGGGAGAGGTGGCACGGCGTAAGCCGTGACGGAGAGGGCAAGCCTGCTTCCAAAAGGCAGATATACGAAAAGGCTCTCGTCTTTCAAGGCGAAAACCTTGAGAGACGAGAGCCTGTAAAGTTCAAACTACAGGGCACCCGTGGTACCACTCTCTTTGCTGCGCCTTTGGGCACAGCCGCTTTGCACGATCGGCTTTTTGCGGCGAATCGCTGTCCTTGTAACGGTGGACATCCGTCAGAGCCTACTTGTGTGTTCAGCCCTGCCGCTCAGGGGCCAGTAACCGAAACCCTCTGCACCCGCCTTGCACCACCCGGCGGCTCTCTGTACGCAGAAGAAAATCGTTTTTTCCCCGTCAACGCATTTGTGCTTTTTTCAAAGTGGACTAAGTTTAGCATGATTCGCGGGCAGTGTCAAGCAATCTGACTCATTCTCAAAATGAAACAATTTCACAAAATAAGGGGCAGAATTTTCCAAAATTATGCACGAGGCGTTAATGTTAACAATTTGCTAAGTTTTTGGAAAGTTGTGCTCGAATTGCTGTTGCGCCCGGTTTTACTGTGCTATACTACTTGCATCAGGAACCAAAGGAGGAATTGCCACATGAAAGAAGTCAAACCTTCCAAAAAGCCGCTGGCGATTTACTACGCCATCGTGCTGGCGGTCCTGCTGCTGCTCAACCTTGTGCTGCTGCCGTGGATGAGCGAGCGTCAGGTGGAGGAAGTGGACTACGGTACCTTTATGACCATGACCGAGGAAAAGAACATCGGCCGTGTGGACATCGAATCTAACCAGATCATTTTTACCGATAAAGAGGAAAAGCAGGTCTACAAGACCGGCCTGATGAACGACCCGGAGCTTACCCAGCGCCTGTATGACGCCGGAGCGCAGTTTTCCAGCGAGATCGTGGAGCAGGGGTCGCCGATGCTCAATTTCCTGATCTGGTTCCTGCTGCCCATCCTGCTGTTCAGCTTCATCGGCAATCAGATGAACAAAAAGCTGATGGAAAAGGCCGGCGGCGGCCCGGGGTCCATGATGTTCGGCGGCGTGGGCAAGTCCAACGCCAAGGTCTATGTGCAGTCCACCCACGGCATCCGCTTTGCGGATGTGGCCGGTGAGGATGAAGCAAAGGAAAACCTGCAGGAGATCGTGGATTACCTGCACGATCCCGGCAAGTACGAGAGTATTGGCGCATCCATGCCCAAGGGCATCCTGCTGGTGGGCCCTCCGGGCACCGGCAAGACCATGCTGGCTAAGGCCGTGGCAGGCGAATCCAACGTGCCGTTCTTCTCCATTTCCGGTTCTGAATTCGTGGAGATGTTCGTGGGCATGGGCGCATCCAAGGTGCGCGACCTGTTCCGACAGGCCAAGGAAAAGGCCCCCTGCATCGTGTTCATCGATGAGATCGATGCCATCGGCCAGAAGCGCAACAGCGGCAATCTCGGTGGCAACGACGAGCGTGAGCAGACTTTGAACCAGCTGCTCACCGAGATGGACGGCTTTGAGGGCAACACCGGCGTCATCATTCTGGCGGCTACCAACCGCCCGGATTCGCTGGACCCGGCGCTGACCCGTCCCGGACGTTTTGACCGCCGTGTGCCGGTGGAGCTGCCCGACCTCAAGGGCCGCGAAGAGATTTTGAAAGTGCACGCCAAAAAGGTGGCGCTGGCCCCGGGCATCGACTTCAACACCGTGGCCCGCATGGCCTCCGGTGCATCCGGTGCGGAACTTGCCAACATCGTCAACGAAGCAGCTCTGCGCGCTGTGCGTGCAGGCCGCAAGAGCGTGACCCAGGCCGATCTGGAGGAGAGCATCGAGGTGGTCATTGCAGGCTACCAGAAGAAGAACTCCATCCTCACCGACAAGGAAAAGTGCATCGTGGCCTACCACGAGATCGGCCATGCACTGGTGGCGGCCAAGCAATCCAACTCTGCCCCTGTGCAGAAGATCACCATTATCCCCCGAACCTCCGGCGCACTGGGCTACACCATGCAGGTGGACGAGGGCAACCACTACCTGATGAGCAAGGAAGAGCTGGAAAACAAGATCGCCACCCTCACCGGCGGACGCGCCGCCGAGGAAGTGGTGTTCCGATCCATCACCACCGGTGCCTCCAACGATATCGAGCAGGCCACCAAGCTTGCCCGCGCCATGCTTGCCCGCTACGGCATGAGCAAGGACTTTGACATGGTGGCGCTGGAGACCGTGAACAACCAGTATCTGGGCGGTGACACCTCGCTGGCCTGCTCGGCCCAGACCCAGCGCGAGATCGACCAGAAGGTGGTGGAGCTGGTCAAGGCTCAGCACGAAAAGGCTGTCCGCATCCTGACCGACAACCGCGCCAAGCTGGACGAGCTGGCACAGTATCTGTACCAGAAGGAGACCATCACCGGCGAGGAGTTCATGGAGATCCTGAACCGGGAACCGGCACAGGCCCAGTGACCCCGGCGGCAGAGCTGCCAAAAATTTTTTTTAGCCTGCTGCAATAATCCCGCCGCCGCATCCGTTTATAAGACAGATGCGGCGGTTTTGTATTACACCGCATGGCAGACCATGGTTTTCCACAAAACAAAAATGTGCGGTGCAAAACCGCCGTCAACGGAGGTATTCCAAATGAAACTGAACCATAAATTTGTCCGTACCGTCACCACCACCGCAGCAGTGCTGGGTGCTGCCGCCATGCTGAGCGTGGGCGCATTTGCCGCAGAGGCAGACATCAACGACCCTGCTGCCGCAGGCTATCTGCCCCCGCAGGAGCAGATGGTGCAGGGGGATATCGCCCTGCACAGCGCCGATGTGGCGATCGGCGAAAAGGACCCCACCTACGGCGGCTACGGCGCACCGGAGGGAAACCCCATTCAGGGCAACATTATGCTGATCTCCGGCGATGAGCTGGCCGCCCCGTCCGCAGATGCAGCGGCGAAAAAGAGCGAGGCCCGCTACACCGTCAAGGGCCTGTTCGGCAGAGAAGTGCTGTACACTGCCCGCCAGAAGGACAGTGTGCTGACGCTGGATGTGCCCGCTGGTTCTGCTACCTTCCGCACCACCGTGCAGGACATGCAGACCCTGCTGAACGAGGGCGTGAGCACGCTGGTGGTCCAGACTGAGAAGGGCTCCACCACCCTGAACCTGTCTCTGCTGGTGGAGGGCCAGAAGGGCACCGACCGCGTGGTGCTGCGCCGACTGGGCGAAAACACCTTCCTCACCGTGGGCCTGCGCTGCCGCCGCGATTTGATCGTGGGGCGCTGACCGCTGAGATCAAATGATGAAAGGGGCTGCTGCACGCAGAGATGTGCAGCAGCCCTTTTTGCGCTTTTCTGTTAAGTTTTTGAAAATTTGCGCAGATGTCTTTGCAAAGTCTGCCGGGAGATGTTATAGTTAAATTGAAACAGTATGCATTCCCGATAGAAAGGAAAAAACGCCATGGAGCATTTTGTGGAGTTTGAGGACGTTTGCAAATACTATCAGACCGGCAGTGTGAAGATCGCCGCCGCAGACCACCTGAATTTCTATGTGGATAAGGGCGAGTTCTGCATCATCGTGGGGCCTTCCGGCGCAGGCAAGACCACCCTGCTGAACATCCTTGGAGGCATGGACAGCTGCGACGAGGGCAACGTCTGGCTGGACGGCCAGAATGTGAGCCACTTTACCGCCAGAGAGCTCACCACCTACCGCCGGTACGATGTGGGCTTTGTGTTCCAGTTCTACAACCTTGTGCAGAACCTGACCGCACTGGAGAATGTGGAGCTGGCCAGCGAGATCTGCCGCGACCCGCTGGACCCCAAAGAGACCCTGCGCAGTGTGGGTCTGGGAGAGCGGCTGAACAACTTCCCGGCCCAGCTTTCCGGCGGCGAGCAGCAGCGGGTGTCCATTGCCCGCGCACTGGCCAAAAACCCCAAGCTTCTGCTCTGCGACGAGCCCACCGGTGCACTGGACTACAAGACCGGCAAGCAGGTGCTGGCCCTTTTGCAGGATACCTGCCGCCGCACCGGCCGCACGGTGATCGTTATTACCCACAACACCGCCCTGACGGCGATGGCAGACCGCATCATTCAGGTGCGCAGCGGCAAGATCGTCTCCAATCAGGTCAACGAGCACCCTGTGCCGGTGCAGGAGATTGAGTGGTGAGAGCTGTGCTGAAAAGTTATCGTAAAAACATCCTGCGGGAAATGAAGGACAACCTGAGCCGCATGGTCTCGCTGTTCGGCATCGTAGCGCTGGGCGTGATGATGCTGACCGGCCTGATGAGTTTTGCGCCCAGCATGCGCATCGCCGGGCAGAAATACTACGTGCAGCAGAACGTGTTCGACCTGCGGGTGCTGTCCACGCTGGGCCTTTCGGAGGAGGACATTGCCGCCATTGCCGCCGTGGACGGCGTGGAGGCTGTGCAGCCGGTGAAATATCAGGACGTGGAGGCCCAGTGGCAGAGCCAGAGCGAGACGGCGGTGGTGCGCCTGCAGCAGCTGCCCGCCGACCCCGGGGCCGACACAGCAGAAAATATGAACCGCCTGGTGCTGCTGTCGGGCCGGATGCCTGAGGCCCCGGATGAGTGCGTGGTGCATGTGATGGGCTACGGCGACCCGGTGGAACCGGGCACGGTGCTCACCCTGCCGGAGGACACCGAACATGTGAGCCGGAAGCAGTTCACGGTAGTGGGCACCGTGCAGGACCCGCAGCATTTTTCCACGGACAAGGAGAGCAGCACCGCCGGTGACGGCCAGCTGGATGATATCGTATTCCTGCCGGAGGGCAGCCTGACCACGGATTATTATACGGCGTGCTATCTCAAAGTAAAAAATGCCGGCCTGTATGATAATTACTCGGACGCGTATCAGGCAGCAGTGGATGACACAGCCGTAAGGGTAAAGGCCATCAGCGGCGCACAGTGCACGGCCCGGCGGGCGGAGCTGATCGAGGACGCCAGTGCAGAGCTGGCCGACGCCCGGGCCGAGTACAACGACAAAAAAGCCGAAGCAGACCGTCAGTTTGCAGAGGCAGAGCAGCAGCTGGCCGATGCACAGGCACAGCTGGACAGCGCCAAAGCCCAGCTGGACGCGGGCGAAGCGGAGCTTGCCGCCAACAAAAAGGCTCTGCCGGACACCATGCAGGGCGGTGCGGACGAGCTGGTGAGCGGCGAGGAACAACTGCTGGAATTTGAGGATCAGCTGCAGCAGATCGAGATGCTGGTGAACCTGAAAAAGGTAGCCGACCCGCTGCTGGGCTATGCAGAAACGGCTCTGCACAACGCGCAGAAGGCGCTGGACGAGGCCGAGCCCGCCGACGAGGAATACACCGACCTGCGGGATGCCCTGCAGAAGGCGCAGGATGCTTACGACAACATCAGCGGCCAGCTGAACGGCTATCAGGCCCAGCTGGACGAGGGCAAGCGCCAGATGTATGCACAGGGGCTGATCTCTTCGCCCAGCCTTTCCAACGAGCAGCTGGTGACTGAGGCAAAGGCAGCACTGCGCCAGATGAAGGTAAAGCTTCTGCAGGGGCAGCTGCAGCTCACCACCGGCACGGCCACAGCCTACACCCAGTTTGATGCGGCTCGCACCCGGCTGGACGAAGGCTGGCAGCAGTACAACGACGGCGTGCAGCAGCTGGCCGATTCCCGCGCGGAGTACGAGAGTCGGAAGGCCGATGCCGAACAGCAGCTGGCCGACGGCCTTGCCCAGCTGAACGATGCCGAGGAGCAGGTGAGCCAGATCAAGAGCGGCGAGTGGTATGTGCTGGACCGCGGCTCCACCATGAGCTTTGTCACCTTTGAGCAGTATGCCGACCGCATGGATGCCATTGCACGGGTGTTCCCGGTGTTCTTCTTCCTGGTGGCGGCGCTGGTGGCCACTACTACTATGACCCGCATGGTGGACGAGAACCGCCTGCAGCTGGGTACTCTGAAAGCTCTGGGTTACTCCAACGCAAAGATCGCAGGCAAGTATCTGTTCTATGCCCTCAGCGCCAGCGTGCTGGGCAGCATCGTGGGCATGGTCATCGGTTTTGTGGTGTTCCCGCTCATCATCTGGTATGCTTACCAGATGATCTTCAGCATGTCCACCTTTACGCTGCACTTTTACCCCGGCATGGCGGCAGCCAGCGTAGCCATCAGCGCGGCCGTCATCGGTTTTGCTACATGGAACGCCTGCCGTGCCAGCCTGAAGGAAAAGACTGCAGCTTTGCTGCTGCCCCGGGCCCCGGTGGCAGGCAAGCGCATCTTTTTGGAGTACATCACCCCGCTGTGGCAGCACATGAGCTTCTCCCAAAAGACCACAGCCCGCAACCTGTTCCGCTACAAAAAGCGCTTCTTCATGACAGTGCTGGGCGTGGCAGGCTGCACGGCGCTGCTGCTGATCGGTTTTGGCATTCAGGATTCCATCCTGCCCATCGTGGACAAGCAGTCCGGGCAGCTGACCCACAACGATCTCACCATCTCGCTCAGCGATGAAAAGGCGCTGACCATGGAGCAGGGCCTTGCCGACACGCTGGACAGCAGCAGTGCGGTCCACAGCTGGGGCGCGTTCTACACAAAGTCCACCACCCTTTATAATGAAGAGGGCGGGAGCGCCGATGTCAGCATCGTAGGCGCGGAGGACGATGCCCGGATGACCGAATACTTCACCTTCCGCACCCGGGTGGGCCACGACCCCATTCCCTTTGAAGAGGACAGCGTGATCCTGACCGAAAAAACGGCCCTGAATCTGGAGCTGAGCGTGGGCGATACGTTCTATGTGGAGGCTGCAGACGGAAGCCGCGTGCAGCTGACCCTGACCGGCATTACCGAGAACTACATGTTCACCCGGCTGTATCTCTCCAATGCGCAGCTGCAGGCCCTGCTGGGCAGCACGCCGGAGTGGAACACCGTCTACGGCCTGACCGGCTGTACCACCGAGGCGGAGTACAACGCCCTGCGCACAAAGCTGCTGGACTGCAACTATGTGAGCAGCGTCAGCTTCACCGAGGACACCACCTCCATGTTCGGCAGCCTGATCGGCAGCCTGAACTACGTGGTGGTGCTGATCATTGTGTGCGCGGCGGCGCTGGCGGCGGTGGTGCTGTACAACCTGATCAGCGTCAACCTTGCCGAGCGCAAAAAGGAGCTTGCCACTATCAAGGTTCTGGGCTTCTATGACAAAGAAGTGTACCGCTACATCTTCCGCGAGATCGAGCTTTTGTCCCTCATCGGCTCCGGCGTGGGCCTGCTGCTGGGCGTGCCGCTGCACCGGTTCATCGTCCTGACCGTGGAAATGGATCAGCTGATGTTTATTCGCACCATTGCACCCCACAGTTATCTGCTGGCAGTGGCATTGACGATGCTGTTCACCTTTGTGGTGTGCTTTGCCATGCGGCGGCATGTGCGGCATATCAGCATGGTGGAAAGCATGAAAGCGCCGGAGTGAGTTTACAAAATCTTCATAAAAAGAACATGGTTTCGCAGAAATTCTTTGGTATGATAATGCTACCGACAGGCGGGGCCGCAACCGCCTGAACGGGTAACATGATTCCTCCTTTACCAAATCAAATACCGCAAAACAAAACACCGCGCCTTGTCTGATCCGCAGCAGACAGGGCGCGGTGTTTTGTTTAAACCGTTAAGTTTTCAGCATCTGCGGCAATGGCATCGGCCTGCTGCTTGGTGAGCACGCGGCATTTGACCATCCGCTTGAGCACCACCTGCATCCGCTTGAAGGCAAGCTCCGGGCTGCTGGCGTAGGTGGAAGGCGCGTTGGGCATACCCGCCAGATAGATCGCTTCGGCATCGGTCAGCTGGGCCGGTTCCTTGCCAAAGTAGCCCTCGGCAGCTTCTGCAATGCCATAATACCCGCTGCCAAAATAGATGGTGTTGGCGTACATCTCAAAGATCTGCTGCTTGGAGTAGGTCTTTTCAAGATCAAAAGCAGCAAGCATCTCGGCAGCCTTGCGGGCCAGATGCTTGTCCTGCGTGAACAGCTCGTTCTTGGCAAGCTGCTGGGTCAGGGTGCTGCCACCCTCGGCCAGCGAGTGGGTGCGCAGGTCGGCCAGCAGGGCGCGGGCAATGGCCCCCGGGTCGATGCCCTTGTGGGTCATAAAATGCTCGTCCTCGGTGCAGATGACTGCGTTAATATAGATCTGCGGCAGCGCATCGTAGGAAGTATAGCTCCCGCGGGCACAGATGGTGTCGTACATGGAAGCCACTGGGTAACTGCTGGCGGCACTGCGGTACAGCTGCCTGCCCTGATAAAAGAACCAGCCGCCTGCCAGCAGCCCGCCAAGCAGCAGGATGCAAAGAACAACGAGCAGGCTCTGCTTTAAAAAATGAAAGAAACGATGCAGCATCGAAAAAACTCCTTTGATGATAAAAAAGAACGCTACCATAATAAACGATTTGCAGGGCGTTTGCAAGGAACAGCTTTAGTATAACAATAAAATTTTAAGGTTTTATCAATGGAAAAATAAAAATTTTCGAAGAAGCAGAAGTGTTGCTCCTGTTGGAACTGCACAACGGGATGCTGCAAATGCGGGCTTCGCATCGTGCAGAAAACTCAATTTGAAAAAAACTGGAATTAACCTATTGACAAACTGGGTAAGAGAGAATATAATGCAAACAACAAATCCACAAACCTAGTGGGAAAAAGGAAGCAAAGGTTTTGCTTCCCGGTACAGAGCAGATAGAGGTGCCGGTTTGTAGATGAGTGGGAAAGAGTTTTACGGGAAAGGAGGGCACGGATATGAAGCTGATTTGGAACGACCTGCTGCATGCAAACTTCCGCTGTGGGCGAATGTGCGGTGACCGGGCAGAACATCTGGCTGTGAACTGTACGATGCCCTCTTGCTGTGCACGAATGTGTACCCGAATGTGACGTTGACAGAATAGCTTTGAATTGTGTTTGCCCGGTGCGCTTTTGTATCACGCATCGGGATTTTTTGTATCAGAAAATTATACTATAAGTACAAATAGAGAGGTAAAATACTATGTCTAACTATAAATTTGAGACCCTGCAGCTTCACGTTGGCCAGGAGCAGGCCGATCCCGCAACCGATTCCCGTGCAGTGCCCATTTACCAGACCACTTCCTATGTGTTCCGCAACAGCCAGCACGCAGCAGACCGCTTTGGTCTGGCAGATGCCGGCAACATCTATGGCCGCCTGACCAACTCCACGCAGGACGTGTTCGAGAAGCGCATGGCTGCTCTGGAGGGCGGCGTGGCTGCTCTGGCAACCGCCTCCGGTGCCGCTGCCATCACCTACACCATCGAAGCACTGGCACAGGCCGGTGGCCACATCGTGGCCCAGAAGACCATCTACGGCGGCAGCTACAACCTGCTGGAGCACACCCTGACCCAGTTCGGTGTCACCACTACCTTTGTCAATGCACACGATCTGGCTGAGGTGGAGAATGCCATCCAGCCCAACACCAAGGCCGTCTATCTGGAAACTCTGGGCAACCCCAACAGCGATATCCCCGATATCGATGCCATTGCAGCCATCGCGCACAAGCACGGCCTGCCGCTGGTCATCGATAATACCTTCGGTACCCCGTACCTGATCCGTCCCATTGAGCACGGCGCAGATATCGTTGTTCATTCCGCCACCAAGTTCATCGGCGGCCACGGCACCACGCTGGGCGGCATCATTGTGGACAGCGGCAAGTTTGACTGGAAGGCAAGCGGCAAGTTCGGCAACATTGCTGACCCCAACCCCAGCTACCACGGCGTTTCCTTTGCCGATGCAGCAGGCCCCGCAGCTTTTGTCACCTACATCCGTGCGATCCTGCTGCGTGATACCGGTGCCACCATTTCGCCGTTCAACGCCTTCCTGCTGCTGCAGGGCACCGAGACCCTGAGCCTGCGCATCGAGCGCCATGTGGAGAACACCAAGAAGGTAGTCGAGTTTCTGGCAAACCACCCGCAGGTGGAGAAGGTCAACCACCCCTCCCTGCCGGATCACCCGGATCACGCCCTGTACGAGAAGTACTTCCCCAACGGCGGTGCTTCCATCTTTACCTTCAACATCAAAGGCGGCCGCGAGGAAGCATTCAAGTTCATCGATAACCTGAAGATCTTCTCTCTGCTGGCAAACGTTGCTGATGTGAAGAGTCTGGTCATCCACCCGGCTTCCACCACCCACAGCCAGCTGAACGACGAAGAGCTGGCCGAGCAGCAGATCTATCAGAACACCATCCGCCTGTCCATCGGCACTGAGCACATCGACGATATCATTGCTGATCTGGAAGCAGGTTTTGCAGCCGTCCGCGGCGAGTAAATCTTATCCCCTTAGAACCTCCGACAGAATGTGTATGCCTTGTTTTTTCTCCTGATCTCTTCCAAAAATTCCTTATATCCTAAACACAACAAAAGGGTCCCGGAATTTTCTCCGGGACCCTTTTGCTGTTTGCGGCAAAATGCCGTCAGCCTTTCACGCCGCCCAAAGCAACACCGCGGACGATGAACTTGGAAAGCAGCAGGTACACGATGATGACGGGCAGAATGGCGATAGCCACCATCATGTAAACCTTGCCCATATCAAACTTGAGGAAGTCTGCACTGCGCAGCTGTGCGATCAGGATGGGCAGGGTCTTTTTGTCGGCGCTGTCCAGCACCAGAGCGGGAATGAAGTAGTTGTTCCAGCTGGCCACGAAGGAGAAAATGGCCTGCACTGCCAAAGCGGGCTTCATAATGGGCAGCACGATCTTGTTGAAGGTGTAGAACTCGCCTGCACCGTCGATGCGGGCAGCCTCTACGATCTCCATGGGAAGGGAAGCGTCCAGATACTGCTTCATGAAGAAGAACACGGTGGGCGCTGCAATGCTGGGCAGGATCAGCGGGATAAAGCTGTTCTTCAGGCCCATCTTGGTGATGAGCTGCAAAAAGCCCAGAGCGGACACCTGCGTGGGCATGGTCATGATCAGCAGGATAATGGCGAACGCGGCCTTTTTGAATTTGAAGTTATAGGCGTAGATGCCGTAGGCCGTCAAGGCCGAGAAATACACGCTGAACGCCGCCGAGCAGGCGGAGACGATCAGGCTGTTGCGGATGCCGGTGATGACAGGGATGTTAGCATCGGCCAGCACGTTCTGGAAGTTGGTGATGAGCGATTTGCCCGGCAGCATCGAGAAGCCTTTCTGGATCTCGAAGTGGGTGCGGGTGGAGTTGATCACCAGCACATAGAAGAAGAACAGGCACAAAAAGCTGATGAGCACCAGCACCAGATAACACCATGCGCGGCGTGCAGCCAGTGTTGCTTTTTCCGATTGATTTCTAGGAGTGTGTGCCATAATCATTTCCCTCCTTTTGCTGCCTTTTTGGCGGCGTTCAGTTCTTTGCGCTGGGCGCGGGTCAGGCCGTCATCCTCCTTGGTAAGGGAGAAGTAGACCACAACGCACAGCACTGCGCACACGAGGAACAGCACCACCGAGACTGCACCGGCCATGCCGTAGTTCTTGCTGAACAGGTGGTTGTTCAAGTACATGATCATGGTGGTGGAGGTGCGGTCCGGACCGCCCTTGCCGTTGGTCAAAATCTGCGGCACATCGAACATCTGCAGGCCGCCGATCATGGAGGTGATCATGACGTAAACAAGGATGGGACGGATCAGCGGAATGGTGATCTTCCAGAACATCTGGTTCGGGGTGCAGCCGTCCAGTTCAGCCGCTTCGTACAGGGTGGGATCCACGCCCATGATCGCAGCCATCAGCATGATGGTGGTGTTGCCGAACCACATCAGGAAGTTCATCAGGCCGATCAGCCCGCGGTTGCCCCACACGGTGTTCAGAAAGCTGATGGGTGCATCAATCCAGCCCATGCTCTGCAGCACGGCGTTCACCGGGCCGTTGTCCGAGAACAGCGCGAAGAACAGCATTGCAAAGGCGGAGGCCATAATCAGGTTGGGCATGTAGATGACCGTCTTGAAGAAGGTCTGGCCCTTCAACTTCAGGCGCAGATCGGTGAACCATGCTGCCAGCAACAGGGAAATGGCGATCTGCGGGATAAAGCCGATGATCCACAGGATCAGCGTGTTGCCAAAGTACTTGGGCAGATCGGTGGCGAACAGGGTAATGTAGTTTTTCAGGCCCACAAAGCTGGGGCCGATGATCTTCAGGCCGCTGCGGTAATATTCAAAAAAGCTGTAGTAAATGGTGGATGCCAGAGGGATCAGCTGGAATACCGCGAAGATGATGAAGAACGGCGCAATGAAGATGTAGCCCCATTTCGCGTAGCTGATCGACCCTTTCTTTTTCTTTTCTCCCATAGGATCGCCTCCTGATAAATTTGCGGAAAGAACAGGGGCGGGCGGGAACAGCGTCCGGCCCGCCCCTGCGTATTCACTTTTCCGTTTTAGGGTCGGCTGCTATTATGCGGGCCACACCACGTCGGTCAGCTCAGGATACTTCTCCTTGATAGCGGTCTCGAAGTTTGCCTTTGCGGTATCTTCGTCCACGTTGCCGGTAAAGTAATCCTTGAATGCATTCTGGAAGCTCTCATTCAGGCCCTGATCGTACGGACCGGCGTTGGACATATCGATCTTGGCTGCAGCCTCTGCAAACAGAGCGATGTGGTTCTGGCCGCCCAGGAAAGCGGAGCTGTAATCGCTGTTTGCGATCTCGTTCATAGCCTTCTCGTTGTTGGTGTAGTCCTGCGTATCCATGGTGATCTGCTTCATGATAGCTTCATCGCAGGTCAGCTTCTGCATAACATCCTTAATGGTCTCGATGTTGTCGCTGCCGGCTGCGCCGCAGATCCAGGTGCCGCCCCAGTAGTAGGGCTGAGGGCCTTCGCACACAGCGTAATCGCCGTAGATACCGTTGCCAACTTCTTCCTTGCCGCCCTCAGCGACAGGAGTCTCCAGAGAGTTGCCCAGCAGGGTGAAGTTGATGCCCCAAGTGGAGTAGAAGAAGCCGAACACCTTACCGGTGGGACCCTGATCGGCTGCCCACTGGCTGTCCCACAGGCTGGACTTGTTGTTATAGCCCTTATCGGTGTACTCCTTGGTCTGATCGACCCACTTCATAATGTTCTCATCAACGGTAACGGTAGTGCCGGTGACCCACGGAGCTGCCACATTGTTGGAGAAGGTGCGGTATGCATCATCAAAGCCGGACAGCATCTTGTAGCCCTTGGCAGCTGCCTGTGCAGCTACATCATTGAACTTATCCCAGTCGGACAGGTAGGTCTGCACTTCGGCGGGATCATCGGTGCCCAGAACATCCTTGGCAATGCTGCGGCGGTATGCAAACAGACCGGGAGTTGCCTGCCAGGTGGTGCCGCGCTGGCTGCCGTCCACACTAACGATGTCCTTGGTGTACTGGTACTGGCCAGCCAGATCGTCATCGGTCAGGCCAATGTCCGCCTTGACATCCAGAACGTAATCGGAATCCACATACTTCAGAGCATAGTCAGCCTCGATCAGGAAGATGTCGATCTTGTCGTCATCAGCAGCGCTGTCCTGACTCAGCAGGGCTTCGTCCAGCTTGTTCTGATAGTTGTTGTTCTCGTTGGCATTGATGGTCCACTTCACAACGGTGCCATCCTTCAGGGTGGTGGTGGACTTGTCGGCTGCGATCTCGGAAACTTCCGGATAGTAGTCGTTGAAGCGGCTCTGGAACTCATCATTCCAGCACCAGATGTTCAGCACCTTGCCCTGTGCTGCGGGAGCAGCGGAAGCAGCAGAGGAAGCCGGAGCAGAAGAAGCGGTGCTGGTGGAAGAAGAACCACCACAGGCAGCCAGAGCTGCACCAATGGTCACGGCACCGGAAGCGAGCAGGAAATTACGGCGAGAGATCTTTTTCATAAGGGTAAACCTCCTTCATGGTTTTCCATTATTTACAAAAGTGTTCTTCATAAAAGGTTCCGTAGCAAGAGCCTTTGGAGACATATTAAAGAATGCTGACCGACCCGCCGTCCAGCAATTTGCCGGAAACGCGGATCTGTTCGGGCAGGGTCACTCTTGGATGCTCGATCAGCTCAATGAGCTTGTCGGCGGCGGTGCGTCCCAGCGCGGTGGTGTTCTGCTGGTAGGTCACCAGCTGAGGCTTGACCACCCGCGAGAGGTAGATGCCGTCGTAGCCCATCACCGAAACATCCTCCGGGATCGAAAGGCCCGCTTCGCTGATGGCGTTGTAGCCGCCCAGCGCGGAGAAATCGTCCGGGAAGATGATGCAGGTGGGCGGTTGCGGAAGCTCCAGCAACGCTTTGGTCTCGGCGGCACAGCGGTCAGCATCATGGTAGATGCCCTCCCGCACATAAGCTTCCGGGATCTTCAGGCCAAGCTCTTCGCAGGCCTGATAGAAACCTGCAACGCGGTTCTCGGTAACGGCGGTCTTTTCGCCGTGGATAAAGGCGATGCGGCGGTGGCCGCAGGCCCATGCCTGCCGCACCAGCGCCTTCAGGCCAAAAACGTTATCCGAGAGGATCGCCATGCGGTTATTGAACACATGATCGATCGTGACCACCGGCACCTCGCTGTTCACCAGCTCCACCACCTGCGGCTCGTAGAAGTTCACGCAGGCGATCACCACACCGTCCACATTGCGGTAGCGGCAGTGCTCAAGGTAGCTCATGCTCTTGCCGCTGATATTGTGGTTGATAAAGGTGATGTCGTAGCCGTGTTTCTCGGCTTCCACCTTGAAGCTGTCCAGCACGGCGGAAAAGTATTCGTGGGTCAGGCCGCTCTGCCGTTCATCCACGAACAGAACGCCCAGATTGTAAGTACGGTTTGTTTTCAAGGAACGGGCGGCAGCATTGGGCAGGTAGCCCATACGGTGCGCTGCGGCCCGCACCCGTTCTCGTGTGGCAGGCGAGATATCCGGCTGGTCGTTCAGCGCCTTGCTGACCGTTGCCACCGATACGCCGCATTCCTTTGCCAGATCTTTCAGGGACGGCATCGCTCGTTTGCCTCCTTCCGAAGAACGTTTTACGGGGGATGTTCTCCGTCAAGTCCTTAATCGTTTTCGCAATTTCATGATAGCGTATTTTGTACGAAAAATCAAGCTCAAAAGAATAACTTTCATTGCTTTTGGCTCAATTTTGGCGTTTTGTTCGTTTCTGAAGAACCGAAATTGTGCATCTTGGATGGGTTTCGTTACATTTCGGTTAAAATCAAAAGATTTTCGTTGCGGTTTCGTTACGATTTTCGCCGTATATAATATTACCTATAAATTGTGTTTCAGCGTTTTCGCTTACAGGAAGCACAAAAAGCGTGCTTGAAATAAATTTTCTGAAAATCATGAAAACATACGTATTTATGAAAGATACTTTCAGAATTTTTTTAGAAAATCCTCTTGCTTTTTTGGCCTGCTTGGGCTATGCTAGAAGCAAAGAGAATGCTTTGATCGTCTGACTTAATCGTTTTCGCAAAAGCGATGCCGCCGGGGCTGCCGGCAGCTGATAAGGAGGAAGCATTTATGAAATTCGGCCATTTTGATGACGCACGCAAAGAATATGTCATCACCACCCCGCAAACGCCCCTGCCCTGGATCAACTACCTTGGCAGCGAGGATTTCTTCAGTCTTGTCTCAAATACGGCGGGCGGCTACAGCTTTTACCGCGATGCGCGGATGCGCCGCCTGACCCGCTACCGCTATAACAGCTCCCCGCTGGATATGGACGGCCACCACATTTACATCAAGGATGGCGATACCGTCTGGAACCCCGGCTGGCAGCCCACCAAGACAGAGCTGGACAGCTACGCCTGCCGCCACGGTCTGGGCTATACCATTCTGGAGGGTGAGAAGAACGGTGTTTCCGCTGCGCAGGAGCTGTTCGTGCCCACCGGCGATGCCTGTGAGCTGGACCGCCTGACTTTGAAAAATAAGACGGATGCCGTAAAAGAGCTGGATGTGTTCAGCTATGTGGAGTTCTGCCTGTGGGATGCCATTGACGACAGCTCCAACTTCCAGCGCAACTTCTCCACCGGCGAGGTGGAGGTGGAGCCGGCCATCATCTACCATAAGACGGAATACCGTGAGCGCCGCAATCACTATGCGGTATTCTGGAGCAATACGCCCGTTACCAGCTTTGATACCACCCGCGATGCCTTCTGCGGTGTGTATGGCGGCCCTGCAGACCCGCAGGCCGTCCGCGCCGGGCACTGCTCCGGCAGCATTGCCCACGGCTGGGCACCGGTGGGCGCGCTGCACATCCATGTCACCCTTGCACCGGGCGAGGAAAAGAAGATCCTCTTCGGTCTGGGCTACATCGAGAACCCACAGGAAGAAAAGTTCACGGCTCCCGGTGTTATCAACAAGGAGCGTGCCCATGCCATGATCGCACGCTATGCCACCGATGCACAGGTGGACGCGGCCCGCAAGGCGCTGGCCGACCACTGGGAAGCTCTGCTCTCCACCTACCATCTGGAATCCGGCGAGGAAAAGCTGGACCGTATGGTGAACATCTGGCACCAGTATCAGTGTATGGTCACCTTCAATATGAGCCGCTCGGCCAGCTACTTTGAAAGCGGGACCGGCCGCGGCATGGGCTTCCGCGACAGCTGTCAGGATCTGCTGGGCTTTGTACACATCATTCCGTCCCGCGCACGGGAGCGCATTCTGGATATCGCCGCCACCCAGTTTGAGGATGGCAGCGCCTACCACCAGTACCAGCCCCTGACCAAGAAAGGCAACCGCGATATCGGCACCGGCTTCAACGATGACCCGCTGTGGCTCATTGCCGGCACTGCCGCCTATCTGCGCGAGACCGGCGACTGGTCTATTCTGGACGAGCAGGTGCCCTTTGATAATGATGCCAGCAAGGCACAGAGCCTGATGGAGCATCTGCGCCGCAGCTTCAACTTTACCGTCACCCACCTTGGCCCCCACGGCCTGCCGCTCATTGGCCGCGCCGACTGGAACGACTGCCTGAACCTGAACTGTTTCTCGGAGCACCCGGGCGAGAGCTTTCAGATTACCGGTCCCAGCGAAGGCCCTGTGGCCGAAAGCGTGTTCATTGCGGGCATGTTCGTCAAGTACGGCCACGAGTACGCCGAACTGTGCGACCACCTGAACCTTGCCGATGAAGCCGCTGCGGCCCGCAAGGCCGTGGACGGCGTGGAACAGGCGGCCCTGACCTCTGGCTGGGACGGCGCATGGTTCCGCCGCGCCTACGATGCTTTTGGCAAGCCTGTTGGCAGCAAGGAGTGCACCGAGGGACAGATCTTCATTGAGCCGCAGGGCATGTGCGTCATGGCTGGCATTGGCAAGGAGACCGGTCAGGCCGCGCAGGCATTGAAGAGCGTAGAGGAACGGCTGGATACCAAGTACGGTGTGGTTCTGCACCAACCTGCATACACCAGTTATCAGCTCAATCTGGGCGAAATTTCCAGCTATCCTCCGGGATACAAGGAGAACGCCGGTATCTTCTGCCACAACAATCCGTGGATCAGCTGTGCCGAAGCCGTTCTGGGGCATGGCGACCGGGCCTTTGAGGTGTACCGCAAGACATGCCCGGCCTACATCGAGGATATTTCCGAGATCCACCGCACCGAACCCTATGTTTACAGCCAGATGGTGGCCGGTAAGGATGCCCCCACATTTGGCGAAGCAAAGAACAGCTGGCTGACCGGCACTGCCGCATGGACCTTCTTCAATGTGAGCCAGTATATCCTTGGCATCCAGCCCACGCTGGACGGCCTGAAGGTAGACCCCTGTATCCCACACACGCTGGGCGGCTTCACCGTTACCCGCCGCTACCGGGGCGCAACCTATCACATTGCAGTGGATAATACCGCTGCAGTCCAGTACGGTGTGAAGAGCGTCGCTGTGGATGGCAAGCCCATTGAGGGCAGCCTGCTGCCGCTGGCACCAGAAGGTGCTGTGGTAGAGGTGCAGGTGACCATGGGATAACCTTTACTGCATTCGTTCAATTTTCCGAAGAATACAAAAAATCCGAACCCTTCTCCTATCGAGAAAAGGTTCGGATTTTCTATTTTAGCGGCAGGCCTCCCGATAGACATTCCTACAGGTTGGGAACCGCGGGCTAAGCAACAGCCCACCGGGCTGATTGCTTACGGCGCTGCGCGCCGCCGCCCTGTTTAAGTCCTCTTCCGCACCAAGAAAAACCAGTACACATTGTGTACTGGTTTTTCTTGGTGCGAGTAGTGATACAGAACTTTTTGAAAACAATCGTAGTACAATTTGTTTTTGAGGTCATCGGATAGCAACTTGCTTGTATCGCACCCCGATGGGCAGCTGTATTGAAAAAACAGTTGCCTTTTATATACTACACAACCTAAAAATTATCAAGTACGCGCAGCGTTCACTTCTCCCATCACCGGGAGCAAATGAACGCTGCTTTTTTGTTTACAACGAAAGGAGGTATCCGTGAAATGGCAGTTTTTCGTGTAGAAAAGAACAGCGGCTACACGGTCATGTCAAACCACCACCTGCGGAACCGGGCCTTGTCCCTGAAAGCCAAGGGCTTACTCTCCCAAATGCTCTCCCTGCCGGAAGATTGGGACTACACCCTGCAAGGGCTGGCCCGTATCAACCGGGAAAGCATAGACGCGATACGGCAGGCTATCCGGGAACTGGAACAGGCAGGCTACATCCAGCGTTCCAGAGAACGGGACGAGAAAGGACGGCTGCGCGGTGCAGACTATGTGATCTTCGAGCTGCCGCAGCCCGTTCCTGCATCGGTTTCACCTACATTGGAAAATCCAACGTTGGAGAATCCCACGCAGGAAAACCCTACGTTGGAAAATCCAATGCAATTAAATAAAGATAAACTAATTACAGAAAAACAAAAGAAAGAGGGATTAAATACCGATTCCATTCCTATCCATTCCCCAACCCCCTTGCCTTTGGACGAGGACGAGACAGCGGCACCGCCGCCGGAGCGAACCGGAAGCCGAAAGGAAGCGGCCTATCAAATCTACCGGGACCTGATTTTGGAGAACATCGAGTATGACACCCTCACCCAGAACCCCCGGATAGACCGGGAACAGCTGGACGAGATCGTGGACATCCTGCTGGAAACGGTCTGCACTTCCCGCAAGTCCATCCGGGTGGCCGGGGACGATTACCCGGCAGAGTTGGTCAAGGCGAAATTCTTGAAGCTGGACAGCCATCACATCGAGTTCGTCATGGACTGCCTGCGAGACAACACCACCAAAGTCCGCAACATCAAGCAATACCTGCGGGCCATGCTGTTCAACGCCCCCAGCACCATCAACAGCTACTATGCGTCCCTTGTGGCGCACGATATGGCGCAGCCCGATTGGGGCCGTCCGCCCAACACCTGACCGAAAGGAGCGTCTACCCATGAGAACCATTTACCTGCGGCGACTGGTGGTTCCACCCTAGCCGCCGCTTTTCCGACTACTTCCCAAGGAGGGATGCTGAATGCAGGAAGAAGTCACCCAGAAAATCATTGCCCTGTCCATGAAAACGGGCAAGCTCACCACCCAAGCGTTGCAAGCCGCGCTGAAAAAATATTTACAGCACCGGGTCAAGGGGCCAAAACTGCATCACGGCAAGCAAAGCCTGAAACAGCTGAAAGCCCACGGTGCATCCCTGACCAACATTGAAGTCACGGAGGCGAACATCGGGGCGTTTAAGCCCTGCGCCAAGAAGTACGGCGTGGACTTTACCTTACGCAAGGATAAAACCACCCAGCCGCCCCATTACATCGTGATCTTCAAGGCCAAGGATGCGGACAATTTGGAACAGGCGTTCCGGGAGTTCACGGCCAAAACGCTCTCCAAGGAGCAACGGCCCTCCATCCGCAAAGTGCTGACCGCAGCCAAGCAGAAAGCGGCCCAGCAGCCGAAACGTGCGAAGGAAAAAATCAAGCAAAGGGGGTTGGAACGATGAAGCCTGAACTGAAAAAGCTGCTGTTGCTGAATCTGCCGTATCTGCTGTTCGTGTACCTGTTCGCCAAATGCGGGCAGGCGTACCGTCTGGCTGCGGGCGCGGATGCTTCGGCAAAGCTACTCCACCTGACGAACGGCATCTCTGCTGCCTTTGCAAACCCGCTGCCCAGCCTGCATCCGTTTGACCTCTGCGTAGGCCTTGCCGGGGCGGTGGCTGTCCGGCTCATCGTGTACAGCAAGGGCAAGAACGCCAAGAAGTACCGCAAGGGTGAGGAATACGGTTCTGCCCGGTGGGGCACCGCCAAAGACATTGCCCCGTACATCGACCCCAAGTTTGAAAACAACATCCTGCTGACCCAGACCGAACGCCTGACCATGACCGGGCGGCCCAAAGACCCCAAGACGGCCCGGAACAAGAATGTGCTGGTAATCGGCGGCTCCGGCAGTGGCAAGACGCGGTTTTACGTCAAGCCCAACCTCATGCAATGCTTTCCCACTTCCGACTATCCCACCTCATTCGTGGTCACAGACCCGAAAGGCACACTGGTTCTCGAAACAGGCCAAATGTTCCAGCGGGCAGGCTATCGTGTAAAAATCCTGAACACGATAAACTTTTCCAAGTCCATGAAGTACAACCCGTTTGTTTACATCCACTCGGAAAAGGATGTGCTGAAGCTGGTGAACACCCTGATTGCCAACACCAAGGGCGAAGGTGAAAAATCGGCGGAAGATTTTTGGGTGAAGTCGGAACGGCTGTTCTACACGGCTCTGATTGGCTACATCTGGTACGAGGCCCCGGCAAAAGAAATGAACTTCACCACCCTGCTGGAAATGATAAATGCCAGTGAAGCCCGCGAGGACGACCCGGAGTTTCAAAGCCCGGTGGACCTCATGTTTGAACGGCTGGAACAGAAAGACCCGGATCACTTCGCCGTCCGGCAGTACAAAAAGTTTTTGCTGTCGGCGGGCAAGACCCGTTCCTCCATCCTGATAAGCTGCGGTGCCCGTTTAGCCCCATTTGACATCCGGGAGGTGCGGGAGCTGATGGAGGACGATGAAATGGAACTGGACACCATTGGGGATGAAAAGACCGTGCTGTTTTTGATTATGAGCGACACGGACACCACGTTCAACTTCATTCTCGCCATGCTCCAAAGCCAGCTTATCAATCTGCTGTGTGACCGTGCGGATGATAAATACGGTGGTCGGCTGCCTGTCCATGTACGGCTGATTCTGGACGAGTTCGCCAACATCGGGCAGATTCCCAACTTCGACAAGCTGATCGCCACCATCCGCAGCCGGGAAATCTCGGCATCCATCATTTTGCAGAGCCAGTCGCAGCTGAAAGCCATCTACAAAGATGCGGCCGAAATCATTTCAGACAACTGCGATTCTGTTCTCTTTTTGAGTGGGCGGGGCAAGAATGCCAAAGAGATCTCCGATGCGCTGGGGAAAGAGACCATCGACAGTTTCAACACCAGCGAGAACCGGGGTTCTCAAACCTCCCACGGACTGAACTATCAAAAATTAGGAAAGGCGTTGATGTCAGAGGACGAAATTGCAATCATGGACGGCGGCAGGTGCATCTTGCAACTGCGTGGCGTGAGACCGTTCTTCTCGGAGAAGTTCGACATCACCAAGCACCCGCACTACAAATACCTTGCGGACGCGGACAAGAAAAACACCTTTGATGTGGACAGGTTCTTATCCACCCTGCGCCGGAAACGGCAGCAGGTAGTCGCACAGGACGAAAGTTTTGACCTGTACGAAATCGACCTGTCGGATGAAGATGCAACCGCCGAATGAGGCGGTATTTTTTTGAAAAAATTTTTGAGTGCCGCAGAACAAGCGGCAGAAAGTGAGGACCTTATGGAATTTTTCAACAGCGCAGTCGATACTTTGCAGACGATCGTGGTCGGTCTGGGCGGTGCCCTGTGTGTCTGGGGCGGCATCAACCTGTTGGAGGGTTATGGACAGGATAACCCCGGCAGCAAGAGCCAGGGCGTGAAGCAGCTGGTCGCGGGCGGCGGCGTTGCCCTGATCGGCGTGACCCTTGTCCCGCTGCTGTCCGGGCTGCTGGGCTAAGTCCTGTATTGCTGCCCACAATTTTCCGAACGACTAATACTTAAAATCCTACTCCGCGCTCTCCCGGCGATATGGGAGGGCGCGGGAAAGGAGGTATCTTTGCTTGATTAGTGAGATCATCGAGAAATGGATAAAAGGCATTTTGATAGATGGCATCACGGGCAACCTCTCCGGCCTGTTCGATAACGTGAACGCCAAGGTGGGCGAAATCGCTTCGGACGTTGGTTCTACCCCGCAGGCATGGAACAGCGGCATTTTCAATATGCTGCGCAGTCTGTCCGAAACGGTAGTGCTGCCCATTGCAGCGGCCATCCTTGCCCTTGTGATGTGCCATGAGCTTATCCAGATGATTACCGAAAAGAACAATATGCACGACTTCGACACCTCCATGTTCTTCCGCTGGATTTTCAAGTCTGCTTTTGCCATCCTCATTGTCAGCAACACATGGAACATCGTCATGGGCGTGTTCGATGCCACCCAGAGCGTTGTTAACCAAAGTTCCGGCGTGATCATCGGCGAAACATCCATCCACTTTGACCGCCTGATACCCGGACTGGAATTTCAACTAGAAAGCATGACCATCGGTAGTCTGCTCAGCCTGTGGTTCCAGACCCTTGTGGTGGGCCTGACCATGAACATCCTGTCTATCTGTATTTTCCTTGTGACCTACGGCCGCATGATCGAGATTTATGTTGTGACCGCACTGGGGCCTATCCCGCTGGCGACCATGGGCAGCAGCGAGTGGCGCAGCACCGGGCAGAACTACTTGAAGTCTTTGCTGGCGCTGGGTTTCCAAGCGTTCCTGATTATGATTGTCGTTGGCATCTATGCGGTGCTGATACGCAACATTTCAGGCGCAGCGGACATTGCCGGGGCCATCTGGGGCTGCATGGGCTATACCGTGCTGCTCTGCTTTTGTCTGTTCAAGACCGGCAGCATCAGCAAGTCGGTGTTCGGTGCCCATTGAGAAAGGAGCGTTTGAATGGCGTATGTGACTGTTCCCAAAGATTTGACCCATGTAAAATCCAAAGTCTTATTCGGGCTGACCAAGCGGCAGCTGGTCTGCTTCGGCGGTGCGCTCCTCACGGGCGGACCGCTTTATTTTTTGGCCCGGAACTATCTTTCCAACAGTGCAGCGGCCCTGCTGATGATTTTTGCCATGCTGCCGGGGCTGCTGTTCGCTCTGTTCGAGCGGCACGGCCAGCCCCTTGAAGTAGTGATTCAGCAAATGATTCAGTGCTGCTTTATCCGTCCCAAGGAAAGGCCCTATCAGACCAACAATGCTTACGCCGCCCTTGTGCGGCAATACCAAATGGAACAGGAGGTAAAGGCCATTGTCCAGAAAAACGATACCCCGCGAAACCGAAAAGCCCAAAAAGCTCACCCGCGCCCAGAAAAAAGAAATTGATGCCGTTATCCGCAAGTACAAGGGCGACGGCAAGCCCCGCACGGCACAGGCCACCATCCCGTATGAGGCCATCTACCCGGACGGTGTGTGCCGCATTGACCGACGCACGTTCTCCAAGTGCATTGCCTTTGAGGACATCAGCTATCAGCTGGCCCAGCCGGAAACGAGGACCGCCATCTTTGAACACCTGTGCGACCTGTACAACTATGTGGATGTGTCCGGCTCGCTGAACGTGTTTAACCACAAAACGAATGTGGACATCCACAACCGGCTTGTGGCCTTTGACATCAAAGAGTTAGGCAAGCAGTTAAAAAAACTGGGGATGCTCATTATCCAAGACCAGATATGGGGCCGCGTCACCCAGAACCGCAGCCAAGGCAGGGCTACATGGTATTTTGCAGACGAGTTCCATTTGCTCTTGAAAGAAGAACAGACCGCTGCTTATTCCGCAGAAATCTGGAAACGCTTCCGCAAATGGGGCGGTGTGCCCACGGGCGCCACCCAGAATGTGAAGGACCTTCTTTCTTCCCCGGAGATCGAGAACATTCTGGAAAACAGCGACTTCATCACGCTGCTGAATCAGGCATCCGGCGACCGCAAAATCCTTTCGGAACGGCTGAACCTTTCCGCAGACCAGCAGAAGTACATCGACAATTCGGAACCGGGCGAAGGACTGCTGATTTTTGAGAACGTGGTGCTGCCGTTTTCCAATCCTATTCCGAAAAACACCCAGCTCTATAAAATCATGACCACCCGGCTCAGCGAGGTGGTGGAACTATGAGCCTAACTCATTTCAGTTTGTTTTCCGGCATCGGCGGCATCGACCTTGCCGCAGAAGCAGCGGGTTTTACTTCGGTCTGCCAATGCGAGTGGGCAGCCTTCCCCGCCGCTGTGCTGGCAAGCCACTGGCCGGAGGTGCCCCGTTTTCAGGACATCACCACAGTAACAAAGGAGGCTTTCTTTGAAAAAACAGAACTTCGCACCGTCACCCTCATTTCAGGCGGCTTCCCGTGCCAGCCGTTCTCCACCGCAGGGCGGCAGCGCGGCTTCCACGATGAACGCTACCTCTGGCCCGAAATGCTGCGGGTTATCCGGGAATTGCAGCCCCGTTGGGTGCTTGGAGAAAATGTTGCTGGCTTCCTCCGTATGGGGCTCGACAAAACGCTCATTGACTTGGAGCAGGCAGGTTACGATGTTCGGGTTTTCGTATTACCTGCTGCTGCCGTTGGCGCGTGGCACGAACGGAAACGGGTATTTATCATCGGCTCCGCTGCTTCCCACACCCCTTGCCAGCGACACCGGGGATGTGGGCAAGGGGTTGGACATCCAAATCTCTGCGAACGGCAGCTATCGCAAGATGAACAAGGATGGCAAAGCATGGACGGCGCGGCTCTCTCATGTGGTCTACCGCATGACCCCCACCACGCTGGAAAGGCCCTACCTCAACCCGGACTGGGTAGAGTGGCTGATGGGTTTCCCGCGCAAATGGACGGACATTCCCTTTGGGCCGAAGAACCCGCCGACATCCCGCGCCTGACCGAAGAGGTGCCGAACCGCAGCAAGCGGATGAAAACACTGGGCAATGCAGTTTCGCCGCCGCAGGTGTTCCCGATTCTCAAATACATTGCGGACATTGAAACGGGCCGCTGTCCGATGGGAGGTGAAGAACCTTGAAAGAATTGCAGGCAAAAGCCAAAGTCACCCAGACCATGACCCGTGACGGTCTGGTGGTGGAAAATCAGGTTGATGGTACTGTGGAGAATGTTTCCAGCCGGGAAGCTGAACAGGATTACTCCACGGATGCCGAGGGCAAGGCCGAAAAAATTCTGGAACGGGCCGAGGACATCAAGGACGGTCATAAAAATAAAAAGAAAGCGAAAAAAGCAGCAGAAACAGCGGCCACCGCCGAAAGCGAAGATGGCCTGCACCGTTCCGCTGCCCGTTTGGACCTGACCGAGGAAGAACGGGCAGACCCGGCGTTGCAGCCGTATATCCAAAAGGCGGGAGCGAAAGCCGACAAACTGGATGCAGCCCGCGCCGCTCTGCCGAAAAAGCGCGTCCCGGTCAAGGGAAAAGTCTACGATGCTGTCAGCGGCAAGGCAAAATCCACCCTGCGTTTTGAGCAGCAGGACAAAGGCCAGCCCAGCTTGAAACCAAACCCGGCCAGTCGGCCGCTGTCGGAAGCATTGCTGTTTACTCACGGAAAAATCCACGAGGTCGAACACGAAAATGTGGGTGTAGAGGGCGGCCACAAGGGAGAAGAACTGGTGGAGCGGCAGACGGCCAAGGCCATCCGCAGCGGCATCCGGCACCACAAGATGAAGCCTTACAAGGCCGTGGAAAAGGCAGAACGGGAATTGCGTTCGGCTAATGCCGAGTATTTCTATCAGAAATCTTTGCGGGACAATCCGCAACTTGCGCAGTCTGCCAGCAATCCTATTTCCCGGATGTGGCAGAAACAGCGTATAAAGCAGCAATATGCCAAGACTGCACGGCAGGCCGGTCAAGCCGCCGCGCAGGGTGCCGCCGCCACCGCAGAGAACGGTTTCCGGGTGACGAAGCTGGTAGCCGAGGGCGGCGAACGGGTGGCAGAATTTGCAGCCCAGAACTGGAAAACCATTCTGATCGTGGCGGTGTTCGGTCTGCTGGCTCTGCTCTTGATAACGGGTTTGCAGTCCTGCACCGTGATGGCGGGCACTGCCGGGACCGGCGTGACAGCATCCTCTTATTTTTCCAAGGATAAGGATATGCTGGGCGCAGAGAAAGCCTACGCCAAGTTGGAACAAAAACTGCAACGGTATCTCGACACCTACGAGGCCACCCACAACTACGATGAATACCACTTTTATCTGGACGAAATCGAGCATGACCCCTATGTGCTGATCTCGATTTTGTCCGCACTCCATGACGGCGTTTTTACATTGGCCGAGGTGCAGGGTGAAATCGAAATGCTCTTTGAAAAGCAATATATCCTGACCGAGACCGTGACCATGCAGATACGTTACCGTACAAAAATGATGGTCATTATTGGCCCGTATGGTGTGCCGCAAGTTATCACCTACCAAGAACCGTATGAATACTACATCTGCACGGTCAAGCTGAAGAACAAAGATTTGTCCCATCTGCCCGTGGAAGTGCTGACCGAGGAACAGCTTAGTGCCTATTCGCTCTATATGCGCACGCTGGGCAACCGGCCGGATTTGTTTGGCAAAGCGCAATACCCCAATGCGTCCACCATCAAGCAGCCCACCTACTACGATATTCCCCCGGAAGCACTAAAGGATGATAGGTTTGCCGCCATGATGGAGGAAGCCACGAAGTACATCGGCTATCCGTATGTGTGGGGCGGCAGTTCGCCCAGCACCAGCTTTGATTGCAGCGGCTACATTTCGTGGGTTCTGAATCATTCCGGCTGGAACGTGGGCCGTCAGACCGCACAGGGCCTTTACAACTTCTGTACTCCTGTTTCGGCCGCACAGGTCAAACCGGGCGACCTTGTGTTTTTCAAGGGAACCTACGATACCCCCGGCGTGAGCCATTGCGGTATCTATGTAGGCAATTCCATCATGCTGCACTGCGGCGACCCTATCTCCTACACGAACCTCAACTCAAAATATTGGCAGGAACATTTTTACAGCTATGGGCGTTTACCGTGACGCCAGAAAGGATTTTGTATGGCAAAAAGACTTTCCCGCATTGAGCGCGATATTGAACGGCTCAAAGAAAAAATCAGCGAATACCAGCAGCAGTTGAAAGAACTGGAAGCTGAAAAGACCGAACAGGAAAATTTGCAGATCATTCAGCTGGTGCGCAGCATGAATATGACACCGGACGAGTTTGCAGCCTTCCTGCGCAGCGGTGCGCTGAACGCTGCGCCCACCGTTACCCCGTACCACAAACAGGAGGATGCCGCCGATGAAACCTGATAACTGGAACCGTTTCACTGCCGGACTGCTGGCCATCCTGCTCTGCCTCTGCTCGTTCTCCATGCCCGCTTTTGCAAGCGGCTCTGACCCTGCCCCGGAACCTCTGCCGGAGATTATCGAAGAAGAACCCACCACGGGCGGCATGGAGCCGGAGGGTGTGCCCATCACGCCCAAGGGCAATGCAACACTGGTGGATGACTTTTACGGCGACAAGCAGCTTATCACAGTGACCACCAAAGCCGGGAATTATTTTTACATTCTGATCGACCGCGCCAATGAGGACAAAGAAACGTCTGTCCACTTCCTGAACCAAGTGGACGATGCCGACTTGCTGGCCCTGCTGGATGAAGAACCGCAGACTGCCGAAGTCTGTACCTGCACTGTGAAATGCGAGGCCGGGAACGTCAACGAAAACTGCCCCTTGTGTGAAAAGAGTCTGCGCAACTGCACGGCCCCGGAAGCTGTGAAAACTGACACCGAAACGCCGCAGGAAAAGCCCAAGTCCAACATGGGCAGTCTGATGATCCTGCTGGTGCTGGCTCTGGCGGGCGGCGGCGCAGGACTCTATTATTTCAAGTTCCGCAAATCGAAAGCCGACACTACCGGGCACGATGATCTGGACGAATACGATTTTGGCGAGGACGAGGATCCGGCAGATTTCAAGGGACACTCGCTGTCTGTTTCGGATGTGGTGGTGCTGCACCAGAATGGGCAGGACACCGCCCACTACTGCGACAGTGTGGGCTTCCAGCAGGTGCCGGAGTTCTTGCGAGAAAATCCGCTGCGCACCGCAGAGCTTTCCATCGAACAGAATGAAAATATGATTGATGGCGTGCTGAACAATGCACCCTCTTTGGGCGAATTGGAGGCCAAAGCAAGGGCCGGAGAACAAATTTCTCTGACGGACCTTGCCGCCGCAGTCAAGGCCGAAGAAAAGGCGCCGAAAGCAAAAGAATCCCGAACGGCCAAACCGAAAAAGCCGTCCATCCGGGCACAGTTGGATGCCGCAAAAAAGGAACAGAGCAAGCAAACGCCGCCACGGAAAAAGACAAAGGAATTGGAGGTCTGACCATGAATTTCAGCGTTGAAGAAGAAAATTTGATCTGTATGTACCACACTTCTGACCGTTGCCGGACGATGGCACGGATGCGGGCTGCCCTGCCGGACATGGACACGGAAATGCGGCGGCTGGCAAATGGCACCATTGCAAAGTTGGAGCACATGACTGATGCCGACTTTGACGGGCAGAGGTTTGATTTTACCAACAGCACCTAATTTTAGCATGTTATATAAAAAGAACAGCAGAACTCGTACTAGTCAAATGTGCGATTCTGCTGCTCTTTTCCTATATATTCTGATTATAATTCATCGAGAATAGATGACACTTTTTTCTTGCGAGATATAGAATTTTCACCATATTTTTCCAATATTTTGAAGCTGAATATAAACCGCGCTTCTACCCATTTACATGCTTCCAAAAAATCTGCTACTGTAAAATTGTGCTTATCCAAGAAAATCATAAGATCATCAAATTCAATAGGCTCTATATGATATCGATTTTGGGGATCTTGTTTTTCTCTTTCTGACACCCATGTGCTTGCAATTTCTCTGGATTTTTTAATTCCTTCTGCATTTGGATTAAAAAAATGGTTCAGTTTACATGTTATCATCAGAATATTACACAAATATCGATTGGAAATACCAAAATCGATTGTGTAGTCCGTTACCCTTTTGCTGTTTTCTAGCTTATATAGCCTTCTTAAGTGTACACCAGAAAACAGTTCTTTCAACAACTCTACGCTAAATCCCATTGAATCATAAAGTTCTTTCAATTTTTTCAATCCGGGACAAAGAACTATTTTATTTACTTTGTCCGGTTGTAAATTATACAGCATCGACATATATTCATCGCCTACAACAGAAATCGATTCATCAAACCATGTCGCTAGAAGTTTGGATTGAACATCATCTGTCAATTTGCATGTATATAATGCTGCAAAATACTCTTGAAAAGACCTATGAGAGAAACGATACGACAATCCATCTTTTACCAACATGCATACTGACAATGTGAGGTCTTCCTGAAAATCTTCAATTGTAAATTTATATAGTGGAAATCTACTTTGCGCTTCTTGAATTCGTTCTCGCAACTGGTGTTCCGTAAATTCAAACTGTCCCCTGAAATATGATTTAAAACAGATATACGAAAATACTGTTTTAAATTCTTCACAGCCTAAACCAGTTCGAATATCTCGTAAATAGCAATCTTTTGTCGCATCGTGCATATTAAAGAGCGTCGTAAAGGCTTCCTCGTAGAATTCGTTTAAGTTCTCTGGAATTGAAGCATGATTGCTAAATGTCAGCAACATTATCGTTAGCAAAAGTGGATTAGATGCAAAAGACGTATATTTATCATAAAGTGTCCTACTTAACTCTGTATAAAACGCTCTCTTGGCCGATTCATCAAACTCAATTTTGTTGACGAGACTTAATGCTTGTTTTTTCGAAAGAGGCATAACAGACGTTTCAACAAAATCATTCCATCCAATAAACATTTCTGTGGGACGCGAAGATATAATATATGTGTTTTTCTCAAATTTATCGCTAAAACTTTTTATCTCCTCTTGAACTTTTTTCAGTTTATCACGATTAACTTCATCAAATCCATCTAAAAGAATGATATATCCTCCTTTCTCCAGGCTGTATTTATAGTATTCATCTGCTAATGTAAAGCCATTATCCGATAGCGTCTGATAAACCGCACGGTATATTGAAATGTCCTTATTTTCCATGCCGTTAAACTTTCTGAGTTCAAGCAATACCGGAATGTACTCTGTTTCTTTTATCGTGCTAAGGAACAGGTGCTTCATTAAAATTGATTTTCCTATGCCACCCGTTCCCGTTACAAGAATTTTCTTTCCAATTTTCAACACATCACTAACATTGCTTGTTTTGATAACCTTTCCCTCTAACCTCAGCCCAACACATTCATAAAATGAGTATATATCCTTGGGAACTCTTCTATAAATTAACGTTTTGATTTTGCTATTTCTTTCTTGTGTGACACGGATATAGTCATTAAAAGCAGTTCCTATTTCAATTGATTCTTCTGCACTAAAATCCTTAAAATATTTTTTTACTTTCGCCCAACCTGATGTTGCAGCACTTTTCATTAAATTTGCTGCGGTATCACTTATTATTTTTCCTGCATCTACGGGTGAATATACAATTGGATTTTCCATTTCAATTCCTCCTAAAACTATATTGTACGATTTTAAAATTAATTTTTATAGTTCATCCATGATTTTTTGAATCGCATAGCAGGTATCATCAAAAGAAACACCCTTCGCATAGTCGTATTCCCCGCTATACTTGCTCCTCTGCTTGCGGAGTGTATCGCTATCCCGAACTTCCTGTATAATCTCCCGGTACTGTGCTAAGATTTTAGCACTGCCGCACTTTTCTGTTGTCTGCTCCAGTGCCCGCCGTAGAGTTGCCTTGTCGTATTCGCCCCCGTGCAGAGCGTACAGGATATAAATTGTATTATAGAGAAATAATGTGTGAATATCAAAACAAGAATATGAATCATAATAATTCGATGATGATTGACTGGCTGTTTCTATGTTAAATTGCCAAATTCAATTTGCATTTCAGAAACATTTTTAAATCGCTTGGAGCGGTCTGGATTCAATCCCTTTTCAACGAATTTTTTCAGGGACTGGTTGACTATATTATTAGTATTCATTTTCCCTGTCATAACAAAATATACAATCCGTGTCAATGCATATATTTCATGTTCAATATTATAGGTGTTGAATCCTTCTACCGCAAGAATTGGGTCGTTAAAATAGCCTTTAGGCTCTGTAGTTGCTGATGTAAGTGAACTGTTCGGGATTTTAACTAGTCCAAAATCTGCAATTTTGATAACGATGGTATCTTCATAAAGTTTAACTAAAATATTTTTCGGACTTATATCTCTATGAAGTTGACCTTTTGAGTGAATATACTCAAACGCTCGTAATATTTGACGAACTATCGACTTGCGTTGCTTACAGTCTAAGGTTGAATTATGGCTCGAAATATATCCATCTAATGTATCATCCATATATTCCATAATATACTCATTTTTGGCAGAGTTATAGTTATAAACTTCAACAACATACGGAGAGGACAATGTACGCATTACATCATACTCTCTTCTAAAACGCGCCAACTCTTTTGAATCTAGTCCCTTTTTTGCTCGCTTTAATATAAAAAATCTATTATAGAAAGTATCTTTGTATTTGAAAACATTTGCATAAGAGCCCTCACCAACCAGTTTTAATTGGTAGGTCAGTTCCTGTTGCTCATGAGAAACGGTAACACTTGAAACGGGAGTGAATATTGGAATCATATAATATAGGTCTATTTTGGCCATATTGGGAGGTAACTCGCTACCACCGCTAGAACGCAAAAAATCCCGACATTTTAAAAACAAATCGGCATAATAAGAATCGATATTGAAAGCAAGGGGAGTTCCTTTAAGAGCCCCAAAAAGTCCATTGATTATGTCCAAACGCCTGATAAGCTCTCGACTCTCATCGGCCCAGAAGTGTGCTTCACACTCACCTGTAGGCAAACGATCATTCATCCTTTTGAAAAGAAGAATCAAATCATGATGCAGAGTTGTAAGGATTTCTCGAAGATGCGGATGCGTAAATGCTTTGTACAAGTCCGCATACTCTGCATTGGGTTCACTGCACTCCATTAGTTCACGATATTGTGCTTCTATACAATTTTCAACATTCATTACTGCCTCCTATATCTATAAAAGTTAAATGTTTTTCATGAGCATTATTGTTTATCATCTAATTTCGGATGTTGCATATAGAAAATATTCTTCTGCCGTTCGATCTCAGCCCGCAGCTGTTCTTTGGTCGGCAGGTAAGTCAAATACTTCGACATGAACAGATGGTCGTTATCATGCAGGACAGAGTATCTCGCGATGTCCTCGCTGGTTTCGCCACACAGCAGAATGCCGATCGTGGGGTTGTCACCCTCTTTGCATTTGAGTTCATCGTACATCCGAACATACATATCAATCTGGCCGACATCTTGATGGGTGATCGTCCCCATCTTCAAGTCAATCAGAACATAGCATTTCAGTTCGATGTTGTAAAACACAAGGTCGATGTAGTAATCTTCCGTATCGGTCACAATATGCTGCTGCCGGGCCACGAAAGCAAATCCCTTTCCCATTTCCATGAGGAAGTCCCGGATGTGAGAAAGAATTGCAGACTCCAAATCGGACTCTGCAAAGGAATCTTCAGTGCGAAAGCCTAAAAATTCTGCCACAATGGGGCTTTTGAGAAGTTCAAACTGATGCTTGGGTTCTGCTACCGTTTTCTCTTTCATTTCTGCAATGACGGCTTCTTTTTTCGGAGAATGGAGCAACCGATAATAATACTGTGTGCCAATGTTGCGGTCAAGGGTGCGAACACTCCAATTTTCATTGGCAGCTTCATTCATATACCAAACACGGGCATCTTCGTCAGAAACACGTAACAACGCACGAAAATGTGACCAGTTGAGATTTGGAACACGCGTGTTCCAAATCTCAAAGTCGGGAAAGCACAAATAAAATTTTCGGTAGTATCGGAGACTTCTACCAGAATAATTGCTTCCAAACTCTTTCGTAAGTTCATCAGACAGAATCGAAATCAGCCGTTTGCCATACTCTGCACGCTCGGCACCGCTCTGTTCCTCTTCAACAATGCGCTTTCCAATGTTCCAGTAGGTCATAATCATTGCGCGGTTAGCTGCATTATAGGCAACATTCTGGCCTGCGGCAATCAAATTTTTAATATCGGAGATTACAGGCTGATACGGAATGAGGTTGCTGTCCATTTGAAAAATCTCCTTTCCAACTGAGGATTTTTTTAAGAATCATTGTTTTAATTATAGCAGATATTGTCTGAACTGTCAGCCGATTGTAAGGAAAACTTGCGCAGCTTACCGTTCCTGCATCTGCTCCTTTCCCGGTGCTGTCCGCAGAATGCCGTCCACATTCTGCTTTATGATGCCATACTCCTGCATCTGGCGTTTGGCATCATTGTACTGCCGCTGCATCTGGTCTTTCTGCTCGGCCAGTTGCTTATACTCGTTTTTCAGGGCGTAGAGGTCGGGTAGCTTTTGAAAGCCCTGCTCTTTTAGAGCTTTCGCCGCTCCTTCATAGAGAATCAAGGTTCCTTCATGTTTACGTCGGAACTGCTTTTTGTCAGCAGCCCGCTGATACTCCTGCAACAGTGGGCGCAGTTCTTTACAGGTGGTGACATCCTTTATCAGCACGGCCATTTCAGCAAGTCGGCGCTCTGCTGCTTTCAATGCGGCGGCAGCTTCGGTGCTGGCGGCGGTGATCTCGGCCACCCGGCTTTCCAAATCCGGGTAGCTTTCGATTTCATGCTCGGTCAGGAAGTTCAGCGTCCGGGCCGCCTGTTTCAGATTGTGGAGTTTTGCCCGCTTCTCATACCCTGCGGACTGCTGGGCCTTGATGCTGTTCTCCAAATCAATCCGCAGCGAAATTTTGCGGTTTTCTTTGGGCTTCCGCTCCACGAACCGCCCTTTGATGCGTTCGGTGATGGCTTCCTCGGTATAGGCTTCTCCCAGCGTTTTGCAGCGGGTGAACCGCTCCTGTCCGGGCGCGCGGAATGAAACGTACTTACCCCGTTTGACCTCGTAGCCCTGCTCCTGCAGGAGCCGCAGAAAATCGTCAAAATCCTTGGCCTGCGGGATGGCTGCATCTATGGCCGCTTTCAGCGTTGCCTTCCAACTCGTGCCCTTGCGGTGCGCGTCCCACTCGGCATAACTCTTGCCCCGTTCTTGACCGGGCATTACCACGGATAGGCCGTATTCCTTGCACAGCCGGTCGCTGATGCGCCGGATGTAGGCATAACTCTGCCGGTTGGAAACATACTTTCGCTGATTCACCATGTCCACAGCACAGAAGATGATGTGATTATGGACGTGCCCTTTGTCAATGTGCGTGGTCAGCACATACGGGTATTTGCCTTGCAGGACTTCATCTGCAAGCTGCCGGCCAATCTCGTGGGCCCGCTCCGGCGTGGTTTCGCCCGGCGCAAAAGACTGTATCAGGTGGTGGGCCAGATTGTTGCCTTTCTGCATGGCTTGTGATAGCAGCAGTTCAAATTCGATGTCGGCGGTTTCATAGGAGCAGGCAAAGGAGGACACCAGCATTTTTTCATCCGTCTTGGCTGGATTCTCGATGTAGTCCAGTGCCTTTTTCAGCGTTGACTTGATAGGATGTATCTTTGTAACTGCCATATCTGTGCCAGCGCTCCTTTGATGTCCGCAACATCTTGTGTGTACAGCGGCCCCATGCTGTTCAGCCGCCGTGCAATCTGATTGACATTGACACCGATCTTCTGCAATTCGGCGGTCTGTGCCCGGATGTCAGTGGTGTCGATGTGGACAACATAACCATCTATCAGCATCTTCCGGGCGTAGGCAGAAAAATTCCGTGTGTGCAGCAGAGCCATCTTCTGCCGGATAAGTTCCTGTTCCTCCGGCGTCACGGGAACACGCAGAACAATTTTTCGGGTTCGGTTCGTCATAGTTTCACCTCGTTTCTTGGGGGTCTGGGGGTACTCCCCAGCAAGCATTTTTGCCGGGAGTGGCTACACTCCCTATGCTTGCTACGTTACCTTTCCCCACTACTATGACACCACAACACCCCCGTTTTGCCCGCAAAATGCAAAAAAATAAGAGGACGCTTTTTGCATCCTCTCAATAACCATGCGTGGCAATCAGACACACGCAGGCTCTTTTTTCTGTTCATGGATTCGCAGCGCACCGTCAATGGCACCTTCTACGATGGGTAAGTATTTTTCCGGGCAAAGCTGCAGCTTGTGGCTGACCCGCTGACGTTCCGCACTTTCTTCCCGCATGAGTTCCGGGTTGAAGTACCGCTCCACGGGCAGACCACATATTTTTATCAGCTGAATCACCACCGGCAGGCTGGGCAGCGTGCCTTCGTTTTCGATGTTCGCAAGATAGCGGCTGTCACAATGTATCATGTCAGCCAGCGCACTGCGGGAAAGTTGTTTTGCCTTTCGTGCTGCCTTGACATCCGCTCCGAACGTTTCAAAGCCGGGACAGTCCTCAATTTTTGCCATTCTGCATCACCCATATACATTTTATAGTTCATGGACGACACATGGAATGTTGTAAAAGCTATTCTGATTACACTTTATATTTCATCCTTCTGCGTTGCTATTATTAGTGCAGCCATATATAATGAGGCTGGACCGTTCTTTGCAAGAGAAAAGGCACGTTTCCCGTTTTAATTATCAGAGAAAATCACTCCATCGTGAGGTTTCTGTGACATTTGGGCGCTACACTGAAAATGAAGGAGTGTTATACCATGCGAATTTTAGTAGTCGAGGATGATCGACTTTTGAATAATACTTTATGCTATAACTTGAATACTGCGGGCTATGCGGTTGATTCTGCACTGACAAAATCAGCGGCCAGTAGTTTCTTGACGAAGCAGGACTATGACCTGATTGTGCTGGATGTAAATTTGCCGGACGGGAACGGTTTTGACTTCTGTCGGGAGGTAAAAGAACGCCGCCCCGATACCGCTATTATTTTTCTGACCGCAAATGATATGGAAAGCGATATGCTCAAAGGGTATGAACTGGGCGCAGAGGATTATGTGACAAAGCCTTTCCCTATGAGCGTCTTTCAAAAGAAATTGGCGGTAGTGCTGGGTAGGCTGACAAAACAATATGGTGGTGATACTTATGAGGATGGCACACTGACTATCAATTTTTCAGAAATGAGTGCTACTCTATCAGGAAAGCCCCTTGCATTCACACCACTGGAATATCGACTTTTGAAAATCCTTATGAAAAATCCACAGATTGTTTTGACACGGCAAGTCTTGTTGGAAAAGCTGTGGGACGCAGACGGAAATTTTGTGGATGAACACGCTCTGACTGCGGCTATCAGCCGGGTACGAAACAAAATCGAAACACCCGACCGTCAGTACATCAAAACGGTATATGGTATGGGCTATATGTGGATCGGAGGGGCGCTGAAATGAATGTGCGAAAACTTTCCGTCAACAAAGCCTGTATCTTTTTAGCTGTTCTCCTGCTGGCGGCAATGGTAACGGTTTCAGTGGCTTTATATGCGTTGACCCAAGATATAACCGCTGTTTGGTATGTACTATTGTTCGGCATCTTTGTGCTGTTTTGCTCTATTTGTTTTATGGTGCTGGTTCGCCGCAAATTGGCGATGTTCTCCGATGCTTTTTGCAGTTTGATGGATGATATGTTGTCCGGGAATATGCAGCCGAAACAGACTGTGGAAGAAGAAAGTCTTTTCTATAAAATTGAATATCGGTTGAACCGTTTGTATGAAGTCATGCAGGAAAACAAAAACAGCATTGCACAAGAGCGGGCTGACTTGCAAGAACTGATTTCCGATATTTCCCATCAGGTCAAGACCCCTATTGCGAACTTGAAAATGATTAACAGCACCCTGCTTGAAAATGAAGTCCCTGTGCAAAAGCAAAAAGAGTTTCTTACAGCACAGGCCAGCCAGCTTGATAAACTGGATTTTCTCATGCAGGCTATGATTAAAACCTCGCGTCTGGAAACAGGTGTCATTTCTCTGGAAAAGAAAAGCCAGCCGCTTTATGACACGCTTGCCGCCGCATTGGGAGATATCCTTCTGAACGCCGAGAAAAAACAGATTAATGTTCAAGTGGACTGCCCGGAGAGCTTGATCGTTTCTCATGACAGAAAATGGACAGGTGAAGCGCTGTTCAACATTTTGGATAATGCGGTGAAATATACGCCGGAGGGCGGTCAAATCCGGGTTTCGGTTGAAAGTTGGGAAATGTATGTGAAAATTGACATTGCTGATAGAAAAGCAATTAAGCTATCTCTTATGGGTATTCCTATTGGACTATTGTTGGGATGGCCGATTGGTCGGTTGTTGCTGCCTGCGATTGTAAATATGCTAACTGATGATATAAGGATCGTTACTACGGTAAATCCATTGATCTTTTTGGTGGCGATTGTCTTTTCCGCAATTACAGTTTTCATTAGCTGTCAAAAACCTGCGATATTGGCGGCTAAAGTTTCTCCGATGGAGGCACTGCACTATATTGAACAGACTGGTGGAAAGAAAAAGCAGCGGCGCAGTAAGCATATCAGCACAATGATGATGGCAAAGAACAATCTGACTCGAAACAAGAAAAAAGTAATGATCGTTACTTTGTCTTTTGCCCTTAGTATTGTTCTCTTGAATAGCGTTTATACCTATGTGACCTCCTTTGACTTTGATAAGTTTGTGGCTGATTTCAGCCTTACAGATTTTACAGTTTCCGATACAACAGTAATTAACAATTATGCGCCATATAACACAGCGAATGTAAGCCAAGATTTTATTAGCCAGGCAGAAAGTTTGAATGGTCTTGAAGATATAGGAAATATCTACTTATGGACTTCCAAACAGCCGCTTTCTGAAAACGACCTCGCCCGATTACAGGAACTCTCTGCTTGTTCCAGTGATATTGCAAATGAACTGGAAAATTATAGGGTTCGACAGGAACATGGTGTGAATGTATATGGCTTGGATGATTTTCCGGCAGAATATGTACAGGTGTTAGACGGTGAACTAAACACGGAACAGTGGAAAGCCGGAACCGGCGTGTATGTAACTCCATTGCGAATGATGGGTGATGGTTCTCTTTGCTTGTATAAACCGGGCGATCAAATTAGCGTGACACAGCTTGATGGTACAAATAAAGTGTATGATGTGCTGGCTGTGGTAAGTATTCCAAGCGCATTACAAACTCCTTTGCAGGTAGACATGGGATTGGACTATATTTTCCCAACCAATGAACTTTTGGGAAATATGGTATCCGCCGACCAGCCGGCCATGAAAACAATCTTCAATGTGGATGAAGGTATCTACCAGTGCCTGCCGCTGGTCTTTCAGGCGCATATCCAGCTTGCGGAACCGGAGCAACCAGAACCGGATGAACTCCTCCGTGACCTTGGGCTTTGCCAGCTTCTCTTCTGCAATGCGGGCTTCAAGCTCACGCTTGGTTTCTTCCAGCTGCTCCAGCCGCTCCTTGGTGGAACTGGTCAGGATACCGGCCTGAATCGCATTGAGCATATTCTGGATACCGGATTCTGCATCCCGGAGCTGCTTTTCATAAAGGGGAATGTTGGTATTCTCCTTATTTTGCAGTTCCATCACCTTGGCGATGATGGATTCCATGGCGGCATCGTCCTTGACAAGCTGCATGGTCTGGTTGACCACAAGATCTTCCAGCCACTGTTTACGGACAGTTTTCTTCTTGCAGCCTTTATGCTTTTTGGCAGTAGCGCATTTATAATAGCGGTGGACTTCGCCCGTCCGGCTCGTACCGCTTTCGCCAAACATCAGTGCACCACAGTAGCCGCAGAACAGCTTGGTGGTGAGCAGGTAGTCATCCTCTGCCTTTCTACGGGCAGGGGCTTTCTTGTTTTTCAACATCTTTTCCTGTACATCGTTGAAAAGCTCTGCAGACACAATGGAGGGAATCGCATCGGGAATCAAAACATCACGATATTTCAGCTCCCCGATGTAGCGGCGATTGTTCAGCATATGCTGAATGGTGTTGAAGGTCATCAGCCCGCCACGCTGGTTCTTGACGCCCTTTTCGTTCAGCCAATCCCGAATTTCCCGCATGGTCTGGCCATCGTTGTACCGCTGGAAGGTTTCTGCCACAAAGGGAGCAGTCAACGGGTCGATTTCAAAGCGGTGGTCTGCGTTGATGATGTAGCCAAAGGGAATGGCACCGCCAGTGAACTTTCCCTTCAGTGCGTTTTCAGTCATGCCACGAATAACCTTTTCAGACAGATCAGCGGAATAGTACTCGGCATAACCTTCCAGCACCGATTCCAGAATGATGCCTTCCGGCCCCTCGGAGATGATCTCGGTGGCAGACATGAGCTTGACACCATTCTTCTTCAACTGGGTCTTGTACCGGGCACTGTCATAGCGGTTCCGAGCAAAGCGGTCGAGTTTCCAGACCAGCACGATGTCAAACAGCTTTTTGTCGCTGTCTTTTATCATCTGCTGGAACTCCGGGCGATTGTCCGTTTTGGCCGAGATGGCACGGTCGATATAGTGCTTGACGATGGTGATGCCATTCTTTTCGGCATAAGCCGTACATTCCCGGATCTGACCTTCGATGGATTCTTCGCGCTGGTTATCCGATGAATAGCGGGCATAGATCACAGCGGTCATGGCAGGCACCTCCCATTTATACATCATCGAACGGTAATACGTTCAGCAAATCAATATTTCGTATAATGCATATACCATACTTTGCAGAAGATGGCAAGTCTTTTATAGTCTTTTTGTAAGAGTTAGCAAAAAGATTCTCTAATGCCCGATAAATATAAAACATAGTCATACACCATTATGCTAAACATCCCTAGAGGAATTGTGTCATTTTGACATAAATCCTCCTGCTTCTCTTGTAAAGTCCAACGGTTTTAGCGCACTTTTGCGATATTGTAAGGGGCTTTGCCCGGTCGCCTTGGCAAACCGGGTGGAAAAGTTGCTGGCATCGCCAAAACCGACCTGCTGCGCGATCTCAGTAACGCTGTGGTCGGTGAGAACCAGCAGTTCCTTTGCCTGCGTGATACGGAAGTTGACGAGGTAGTTGTAGGGCGTTGTGCCCATATACCGCCGGAACAGCCGCAGAAAGTAGCTTTTGCTCATGTGGGCATCGGCCAGCAGGTCAGCAAGAGAAAGTTCTTTCTGGTAATTCTTTCGCAGGATTTCAGCAGCCTGCAAAATGACCTGCCGTGCGCTGGTGGTCTCGGCCTCTGCAAGAATGGTCTGTGCGCACAGGGCAAGCATCCCGTGCAAAGTCAGACCGGTCTGCACCATGCTGTCCACATTGCCGCGCTCCATCTGGCCCAGAATCGTTTCAAACAATTCCTGCATCTTGGCCCCAGTGATCTGCACCGGGGTCAATTTTTTGCCCGGAAACAGCAGCGGTTCCATGGCCGCAACGCCCACACCGTCCAGATGCACCCAATAATGGTGCCAGCAGCTTTGTCCCGGTGCAGTGCAGTAGCTTTGCGGAGTACGGCAGTTGAGCAGCAATGCCTGCCCGGTGCTGAGGATCACATGGTTCCCATCCTGCTCGATCAGCCCGGCTCCGCGCAGGGTATAGAACAAAATGTAGCTTTCCTTGTCCGTGCGCGCCGTAGAAAAATGTTGCTGGGCATAGAACACCCCCGCTTCGGTGCAATAATAAGGTTGTGCCAGCTCTGCTTCGCTGGGTGTTGTGCGTTTCCATACGCTTTCCGGGGTCACATCCATGTTATAAGTCAGCATTTTTCGATTCCTCTCTTTCTGTTTTTAGTATAGCGCACACGCCTTTTGGGGGCAAGAGTAGACTTTTCACAAAAAAGAGAGTACTTTTTCGGATGGAATTTTCCGAATGCGGCCAGTATACTAATGAACAGAAAGTTTGTTATCTTTCTGCCAATCCAAGCGATTGCAGCAAAAAGAGAAGTGTCAATTTGGAGGTTTTGTAATTATGGCCGATCGTATTGTTCTGAACAGCATTTCTTACCATGGCCACGGTGCCATCGAGAACATCGTTCCCGAGCTGACCGCCCGTGGCTACAAGAAGGCTTTCGTCTGCTCCGACCCCGACCTGATCAAATTTGGTGTTACCAAAAAGGTCACCGACCTGCTGGATGCTGCAAGCTTTGCCTATGCTGTTTACAGCGAGATCAAGCCCAACCCCACCATCGCCAACGTACAGGACGGCGTGGCTGCCTTCAAGGTTGCCGAGGCTGACTGCATCGTGACCATTGGCGGCGGCTCCTCCATGGACACTGCAAAGGCTATCGGCATCATCATCAACAACCCTGAGTTCGCCGATGTGCGTTCTCTGGAGGGCGTTGCTCCCACCAAGAAGCACGCTGTGTTCACCATCGCAGTACCCACCACTGCCGGCACTGCTGCTGAAGTCACCATCAACTACGTCATCACCGATGTGGAGAAGAAGCGCAAGTTCGTCTGCGTGGATACCAACGACATCCCTGAGATTGCAGTTGTCGATCCCGATATGATGTCCTCTATGCCCAAGGGCCTGACCGCCGCCACCGGTATGGACGCTTTGACCCATGCCATCGAGGGCTACATCACCAAGGGTCACTGCGTCATTTCCGATATGTTCCATCTGGAAGCCATCAAGCTGATCAGCGAGAACCTGCGTGGTGCTGTCCAGAACACCCCGGAGGGCCGCGAGGGTATGGCTCTGGGCGAGTATATCGCCGGTATGGGCTTCTCCAATGTGGGTCTGGGCATTGTTCACTCCATGGCACACGGCCTGTCTGCCCTGTATGACACCCCGCACGGTGTGGCCTGCGCCATCCTGCTGCCGGTTGGTCTGGAGTACAACAAGACCATCGCTGGCGAGCGTTACCGTGCTGTCGGCAAGGCCATGGGCGTGAAGGGCATCGACGAGATGAACGACGCACAGGCCGCTGATTCTACCATCGCCGCTGTCAAGCAGCTGTCTGCTGACGTTGGCATCCCCACCAATCTGAAAGGTATCCTGAAGGAAGAGGACATCCAGTTCCTCGCTGAATCTGCCTTTGCAGACGCTTGCCGCCCCGGTAATCCCCGCGACACCAGCGTGGAAGAGATCGTTGAGCTGTACAAGAGCCAGCTGTAAGCTTCTACATCACCGCTTTGCTTAAATTCCCCATTTCTTCTTCATTACCTCATCATGCAAAAAGGCTGGAATGCTCCTTCCATACGGAGCGTTCCGGCTTTTTTGCTTATGTTGGACGATTTTCAAAATGGGAGAGTGGACTTTTCACAAAAAATGCGTCACCTTTGCCGATGGAATCACGGCGGAAGAACCCGTATACTTAGGTCAAAGAATCCACACAGGAGGCGCATTATGCAAAAGAACTATCTTGCTATCGACATTGGTGCATCCAGCGGGCGGCACATTGTCGGATGGATGGAGAACGGCGTTCTCCGCACCGAGGAAGTGTATCGGTTCCCCAACAGCGTCCAGCGGGTAAACGGTCATCTGAAATGGGACATCGACAGCCTGTTCGCCAATGTGAAGAACGGCATCCGGGAAGCCTTTGCAAAGTATCCGGCCATCGAGAGCCTTTCCATTGATACATGGGCCGTTGATTATGTGCTGCTGAAAAACGATCAGCCGATTTATCCGGTCTACACTTACCGCGACAGCCGGACGCAGGCGGTCATTCCCGAAGTACACAGCATCCTGCCCTTTGAACAGCTTTACCAGCGCACCGGCATCCAGTTCCAGCCCTTCAACAGCATTTATCAGCTGTACGCTGACAAAAAAGCCGGACGGCTGGCAGAGGCCGAGGACTTTTTGATGATCCCGGAATATCTGCTGTGGAAACTGTGCGGCGTAAAAGCCCGCGAGTACACCAATGCCACCTCCACCGGCCTTGTGAATGCTCAGACCGGGGAATATGACCCGGAAATTTTACAGGCGCTTGGCCTGCCGGAAACGATGTTCCCCAAGCTGACCGCACCCGGCACGGTGCTGGGGTCGCTGATGCCCAACATTGCCGCCGAGGTGGGTGGGCAGACCAAGGTGGTGCTGTGCGCCACCCACGACACCGCCAGCGCGGTGGAGGGCATTCCCATGGAGCAGGGGGATGCGCCGTTCCTTTCCTCCGGTACATGGAGTTTGCTGGGGGTCAAGCTGGCTAAGCCCATCACCAGCCCGGAGAGCCGCCGCGCAAACTTTACCAACGAGGGCGGCGTGGGATACATCCGCTACCTGAAAAACATCATGGGTCTGTGGATCATCCAGTGCGTGCAAAAGCAGCTGGGCATCTCCTTTGCTGAGATGGTGGAACTGGCCAAGACCAGCACCTACACCCGCATTTTTGATGTGAATGAAGCCCGTTTCTCCGCGCCGCAGGACATGCACGCGGAAATCAGAGCCGCTCTTACCGAGACCGGTGAAGCCCCTGCCACGGATGCCGACCTTATCAACAGCATCTACCATTCGCTTGCGTACTGCTACGGGGAAGCCTATCGTGAGATGGAGGCTGTGACCGGGCAGCACTGGGATAAACTCTACATCGCAGGTGGCGGCGCAAAGAACGCCACCCTGAACGAGCTGACCGCCCATTATACCGGAAAACAGGTCGTGGCTCTGCCCATCGAGGCAACGGCCATCGGCAATTTGAAGATCCAGATGAACATTCAATAAGGAGGATTATCCATGCTCGTTGAAACCAAAGCCCGTGTTGGCGTGTTCGCCATTGCTCTGGGCGCGTATCTGCCCCAGTTCCCGACCCTCGTGCCCGAATTTGAGCAGCAGTACGCCGACTTCAAAAAGACCATCCCCGACACCGTGGAAATCGTGGACGGCGGCATCGTTACCACCAAGGAACTTTCCATGGCCGCAGGCGACAAGTTCCGCGCCGCGGACGTTGATCTGGTCATTTTGCAGTTGCTGACCTACGCCACCTCTTACAATATGCTGCCCGCCGTGCGCGACCTTAACGTACCCGTGGTACTGGTGAATGTCCAGAAGAAGAAAGCCCCGGACTACGCCAATACCGACACCCCCACTTGGCTGGGCGAGCTGTATGCCTGTGGTGCCGTGGGCGAGATGGTGGCCGACCTGGAGCGCGCTGGCAAGCGTCACGCCGTCATCACCGGCGTTGTCGAGGGCGGCGACCCGCAGGTGCAGGCCGAGATCGAGGACTGGTGCCGTGCCGCACAGGTGCGCCGCCGCTTCCGCGACACCAATCTGGCGCAGATCGGCCGTCCGTACCCCGGCATGATGGACTTGTACATCGACGAAACCAACCTCTACAACCGGATGTTCCTCTACACCAAGCAGTTCGACTGGGAGAAGATGTGGGCCATCGCCGACAACATCACCGATGAAGCTGCCATCCGCACCAAGGCACAGGATATTCTGGACACCTTCGATATCGAGGGCGGTGGCACCATTGAAAAGGTCTGGGACATGGCGAAGTATGTCGTGGCCTTTGAACAGTGGGTCAAGGATGAGAAGATCGCGTTCATCGCATCCCACTACGATGGTTTTGCACAGGGCAAGGCCGGTGTGCTGGACAGCATGCTGATTCCGGCGTTCTCCATGCTCATCAAGCAGGGCGTGGCCTGCGCCGTGGAAGGCGATATCAAGGTTTCCATGGCCATGAGCATCCTCAAGACCATTGCAGGCTGCGGCCAGCTGAGCGAGATGTACTCCATCGACTTTGACGAGGATATCTGCATCATCGGCCACTCTGGTTCCGGTGATGCTGACATTTCCGAGAAGAAGCCCACCATGAAGATCGTGCCTGTGTTCCACGGCAAGACCGGCGGCGGCTACTTGACCCAGTTCTACCCCCATCTTGGCCCTGTGACCTATCTGGGCATTACGCAGGACAAGGACGGTCACTTCAAGTTCGTGGTGGCCGAGGGTGTCAACGAACCCGGCCCCATCTTCACCTTTGGTGACACCAATATGCGCACCCGCTTTACCTGCGGCGCACGGGAGTTCTGTAACCGCTGGAGCGAGGCTGGCCCCACCCACCACATGGCTGCGGCTACCGGCCGTCACATCGACACCATTCTGAAAGTGGCAAAGATCTTCGATGTTCCTGTGGACATCATCACTCGATAATTAAGTTTGAAGAGGAAAAGAGAGGTATTTATCATGGGTATTCTGGATATTGAAATCGTAAAAGGCTTTATGCGGATGTGCAACGATGGCTGGCTGCAGGGCTGGCACGAGCGCAACGGCGGCAACCTGACCTACCGCATGAAGGAAGAGGAAGTGGCCCAGTGCCGTCCCTTCTTTGACCCGCAGCCCCGCGAATGGGTGAACATGGGCGTGCAGGCGGACAATCTGGCGGGCGAGTATTTCATTACCACCGGCTCCGGCAAGTTTTTCCGCAACGTGGAGCCGGACCCTGTCCATAGCATCGGCATTGTGGAGATCAACGACAAGGGCGACAGCTGGCGCATTGTCTGGGGCCTGGAGGACGGCGCAAAGCCCACATCCGAGTTCCCCAGCCACTTTATGAACCACAGCGTCCGCAAAGCCGCCACCAATGGCGCAAACCGTGTCATCTACCACTGCCACGCCACCAACGTGATCGCCCTGACCTACATCCTGCCCCTGACCGACCGGGACTTCACCCGTGCGCTGTGGCAGAGCGCCACCGAGTGCCCGGTGGTGTTCCCGGAGGGCGTGGGCGTCTGCCCGTGGATGGTGCCCGGCGGGGCAGACATTGCCATGGCCACCAGTGAGCTGATGAAGACTTATCAGGCCGCCATCTGGGCACAGCACGGTCTGTTTGCCTCCGGTCCGGACTTTGACATCACCTTCGGTCTGGCCCACACCATTGAAAAGAGCGCAGAAATCTACGTCAAGGTGCTCTCCATGGGCGGCGGCATCATCCGGCAGACCATCACCGATGACGACCTGCGTGCCATTGCCCGCGACTTTGGCGTGACCCTGAACGAGAAGTTCCTCAACTAAGGAGCAGAGCATGGAACACATGGCATGGAAAGGCCGCATCAAGCCCGGCTGCAAGGCCGAATACCAGAAACGTCATGCAGAGATCTGGCCGGAGATGGTGCAAGTATTAAAAGACGCCGGCATCTGCAATTACAGCATCTTCTACTGCAACGATGAACTGTTCGGCTACTATGAGTGCGAAAAGGGCGTTGCCTATGCCGAGAAAGTGCAGGCAGAAAGCCCGGTCGTTGCCCGCTGGAACGAGTACATGAAGGACATTCTGGAATTGGAAATGGACCCCGTGACCGGCGCACAGCCCAAGCTGGAGCAGGTATTCCGGCTGAACTGAGCGGCAACCTTTTATAAAAGAAACATGTCAAGAGCCATCCGTAACAAACTACGGGTGGCTCTTTTCTGCTTACGCTCAAACAATATTGCGCAGAAAAAACGGACGAATTGATCTAAAAAATTATTTGTATGTAGAAAAATAGCAAGAAATATTGTCCATTTCAACAAAACAATAGAGAAAAGCGAAAAAATGTATACAACACAAACGCAATATCGTTTGAATTTTCGGCTTCATTCGCAATTCTTTGCGAGAAAGCTGGCCCCAAAGGCTGTATAATTACAACCAGAAAGTCGCACCGAACGAGCAAATCATTTAGGAGGAATGACAATGAAAAAGACATCAAAAATCTTGTTGACCGTCATTGTCGTCGTGCTGCTGGGAATCGGAGTTTCCACCTTTTTCAAGGTAAACGGCAGCATTGGCAATGACAAGATCCAGCTCCGGCTGGCGCACGGTCAGGCGGGCGATTCCGAGATCGGCGGCACGATCGCGTATCTGTCCGATCTGGTGGCCGAAGATGAGAGCATGAACATGGAAGTTTCTATCTATCCCAGTGGTGTTCTGGGTTCTGAAACGGCCATGGTCGAGTTGGTGCAGGCCGGTGTTCTGGACATGGCAAAAATCAGCGCAAATACGCTGGGCCAGTTCGATGACCGCTACACCATCTTCTCTCTGCCGTACCTGTTCAAAGGGCAGGAACACTACTACAATGCAATGGCAAACAGTCAGGTCATTCGTGAGCTGTTCAACGCCACGGAGGATGCAGGCTACATCGCAATCGGATATTATTGCAATGGTGCGCGCAACTTCTATCTGAAAGACGATGTGGCAGTTACTTCTCCCGCCGTGCTGAAAGGCAAAAAGATTCGTTCCATGGTCAGCTCCACTTCCATGGATATGATTGAAGCTATGGGCGGTTCTCCCGTTCCTATGTCCGCAAGTGAAACGTACACCTCTTTGCAGCAGGGCATCGTGGACGGTGCAGAGAACACTGAGCTGGCTCTGACCGTTGACAAGCATGAGGAGATCGTCAAGTCCTACACCTACACCGAGCATCAGTACACCCCTGACATTTACATCATCAGCACGAAGGTCTGGAACAAGCTCTCCAAGGAGCAGCAGGACTATCTGCTGGAATGCTTCAGCAAGCTGAATGACAACTTCGTACAGAAGTACAATCAGATGATGGACGATGCCATAACTGAGGCGGAGAGCTACGGCGTACACGTTTACCGTGACATCGACAAGACTCCGTTTATCGAAGCTGTGCAGCCCATTCACCAGAACTTCCTTGCAAAAGGCGATGCCTACCAGAGGCTGTACGATGATATCCAGAGCTATGCGGAGGATACAAGCAAATGAAAGTACTGAATAAGATTTTAAGCTCTGTTCTCGCCTTTATGGTTGCGGCGATGGTCGTTGTCTGCTGCTGGCAGGTCATTACCCGCTTCGTGCTGGGCAATCCCAGCAAATACACCGAAGAAATCCTGCGTTTCGCACTGATTTGGCTGACTATGCTGGGTGCGCCGTATGCCTACGGTGCCAAGCAGCATCTGGCCATCGACCTGCTGGTCAAGAGTTTTGAACCCACTGGTCAGCGCCGCACCCAGATCTTTGTAGAGTTCGTTGTTCTGGCACTGAGCGCCGCGGTCTTTGTGGTAGGCGGCATCGCCGTCACGATGAACGCCCACGGTCAGATTTCGGCGGCTATGAAGCTGCCCATGGAGTGCTACTACGCCTGCATTCCCATCGGCGGTGCGCTGATGATCCTTTACAGCCTGAACAATCTGTATCATCTCTTCCGGGATAAAGACAAGGAGGTCGCTTAAATGGAACTGCAAGCCGCTATCCTTCTGGTGGTCAGCTTCGCGCTGCTGCTGATGTTCAGCGTACCTGTTTCGTACAGCATCGTTGCATCTGCATTTATCACCATCACCGCTTTCCTTACCCCACAATTCGGTATGTTCGTTTCCGCCCAGAAAGTCATCGCGGGCATTGATAGTCTTTCGCTGATCGCCGTTCCGTTCTTTATCTTAGCCGGTCTGCTGATGAGCAACGGCGGCATCGCGCACCGATTGGTTGACTTAGCCATGCTGGTTCTGCGGCGGGTGCCCGGTGCACTGGCTCTGACCAACGCCGCTGGCAACGCAATGTTCGGTTCTATTTCTGGTTCTGGTATCGCAGCTGCTACCGCAATCGGCGGCGTTATGCTCCCCATGGAAAAAGAGGAAGGCTATGACGAAGGTTTCTCCGCTGCCATGAATGTGGCCACCGCTCCGGTCGGCCAGCTGATTCCCCCTACTACCGCATTTATCGTCTACTCCACCGCAAGTGGCGGCACTTCCGTTGCAACCCTGTTTATGGCTGGATGGATTCCCGGTCTGCTCTGGACTGCCGCCTGCATGGTCGTTGGTTATTTCATCGCAAAGAAATACGGTTATGTCCGTAAGGGCGACAAGGCTCAGAAGCTGAGCGTCAGCGAGACCTTGAACACCATCTGGCGTGCCATCCCCAGCCTGCTGCTCATCGTCATTATCATCGGCGGTATCCTGTCCGGTGTGTTCAGCCCCACGGAAGCCTCCGCTGTGGCTGTTGCTTATGCCTTTATCCTGTCAGTTTTCATCTACAAGTCCATCGACCTGAAGGATATGCCCCGTATTCTGGTGCAGACTGCAAACATGACCACCGTTGTCATGCTGATCATCGGTGCATCCTCCGTCCTGAGCTTTGTTCTGAGTTTCACCGGCCTGCCTGCTGCCATCAGTAAAATGGTTCTGGGCATCTCCGACAACAAGTACGTCCTGCTGCTCATCCTGAACATCTTCCTGCTGATCGTCGGCACCTTTATGGATATGGCACCGGCTCTGCTGATCTTCACCCCGATCTTCCTGCCCATTGTCCGCGCCTTCGGCATGAGCGATGTGCAGTTCGGCGTTATGATGGTCATGAATCTGGCTGTCGGCACCATCACTCCTCCCGTTGGCAACGTCCTGTTCGTGGGATGCTCGTTGGCAAAGCAACGTCTGGAGAATGTGATGAAAAGTCTGGTTCCGTTCTTTGTGGCAATTTTCATCTCACTGATGCTGGTCACATACATCCCTGCTCTGAGCGAGTGGCTGCCTACTACGCTGGGCCTGATGTAAGCCCCACAGTGCAAATGCTTGTCAAACCTGAACAGATATGACATAATCAAGGCAAGAACACCGCCTGTTCAGGAGAAAAGGAGCATTTCATGGAAACAACATGGCTGCACAGCATGGTTCAGGGTGATGCGACCCAATATTACCGCAAACGAAACGGCATTATGGTGGAACACATGGTTCGTCCGGCAAACTTTGATATGCGGTACAACCACTTCCATCAGGAGTACGAAATTTATCTCCTGCTCCGTGGGCGGCGGCAGATGTTCTTTGAGAACCGCGCCTATGAAGCACAGGCCGGGAACCTGATTCTCGTGGACAGCGGCCAGATTCATATGTCCCATTCCATCGTGGGAGACCCGGAAACCGAATACGAGCGAGCGATCCTCTATGTAGACCGGGACATTGTGGAAAAGGTCGATAAGATGTTCCCGGAACTGAAGATCGGTGCGTTCTTCCACAAGCACTACGGAATTTACGAACTGACCCCGAAGCAGACAGCGAATACCCGCCGATTGTTTCTGCAAATCATGGGGGAACTGGACAAGGCAGAGCCTATGAGCCAGACCGCTATCCTTTCGGAGTTGATTCTAGGCTTCATCCACTTCCGGCGCAGCAATCAGCAGGTCGCCTGCCTGAACGATGTGCAGGAGGGTAAGGCCAGCGGCGGAAAGTTCGATGCAGTCTACCAAATCTCAGACTACATTTCCGATCACTTTCAGGAAACGCTCTCGCTGGACAGCCTTGCCGAGCAGTTTTATATCAGCAAGTATTATCTCAGCCGTTCCTTCCATGAAGTGACTGGCTTCGGCATCAACGAATACATCAACATCCTGCGGGTAAAAAAAGCGCAGAGCCTGTTAGAAACAACAACACTTTCCGTTTCCGAAATCGCAAGCCGTACCGGGTTTGAGAGCATCACCTATCTGGGACGTGTGTTCAAGAAATATCAACACGTTACGCCTGCACAATATCGAAAATCGCTTACTTCAACCGCTGAGAAAAACAACACAAATACATGAGGTGTTTCTTGTGGCAAACGAAATCAAAAAAGAACTGATTCAGAAAAAGCTGGATCTTGTTATCCAGAAGCTGATGCACCTTGGTGCCCCCGAAAACGAGGACACTTTGAAAGAAGGCGGCGAGGCCATCGGATTTTTTAGCCGTGACTTCGGCATCAAGGAGTGGGACTGGCCGCAGGGCATCGGCCTGTACGGACTGCTCAAAATCGCCAAGATGCAGGATTCGGAGGAATACCGCACCTTTCTGCATGATTGGTTCAAGGAGAACATTGCGCAGGGTCTGCCTTCCCGCAATATTAACACGACTACTCCGCTGCTGACTCTGTGTGAATTGAACGAGATCTACCACGACCCTGAGTTTGAAGCCCTTTGTCTGGACTGGGCAAAGTGGCTGATGGAGTGCATCCCGCGTACCCGTGAGGGTGGCTTTCAGCACGTCACCAGTGCCAACGGCGACCGTCAGGGCGTTCGCCTAAACGAGAGCGAGATGTGGATCGACACCCTGTTCATGACCGTCTTGTTCCTCAATCGGATGGGCCAGAAGTACGGCAAGCAGGAGTGGATCGACGAATCCATTAAGCAGGTGCTGATGCACATCAAGTATCTGTACGATACCCACACCGGTCTGTTCTTCCACGGCTGGTCGTTCAATCGGATGGACAACTTTGGCGGCGTGTTCTGGTGCCGCGGCAACAGCTGGTTCACGCTAGGTATTCTGGACTATCTGGATATGTTTAAGGGTACGCTGAATCAAGGCGTCAAGACGTTCATTCTGGATACCTACAAAGCACAGGTGCGCGCACTGCGTGACCTTCAGGGTGAGGACGGCCTTTGGCATACGGTTCTGGATGACTCCACCAGCTATGAAGAAACTTCCGGCTCTGCTGCTATCACCGCTGGCATCCTGAAAGGCATCCGCATGGGGATTCTGGATGATTCCTACCTGCCCTGTGCCAAGAAAGCTATCCGTGCAATCCTCAAGAACATCGACACCGATGGTACGGTGCTGAAAGTATCCGGCGGTACGGGTATGGGCTACGACCGCGACCACTACAAAAACATTCTGATTGCTCCCATGGCATACGGCCAGTCGCTGACCATCCTTGCACTGGTGGAAGCACTGGAAACCTTTGAATGATATTTCACTGACCTTTATGGAGGACTACTATTATGGCTATCTGCACTCCCAAATCCTTTGACCTGACCGGCAAGGTGGCGCTGATCACCGGCGCATCCTACGGCATCGGCATGGCAATTGCAAAGGCTATGGCAGCCAACGGCGCTACCATCGTGTTCAATGATATCAAGCAGGAGCTGGTGGACAAGGGTCTGGCTTCCTATGCAGAGGCCGGCATCAAGGCACACGGCTACGTCTGCGACGTCACCGATGAGGACGCCGTCAACGCCATGGTCGCCAAGATCACCGAGGAAGTCGGCCACATCAACATTCTGGTCAACAACGCCGGCATCATCAAGCGCATCCCCATGACTGAGATGAGCGCAGCACAGTTCCGTCAGGTCATTGATGTTGACCTGAACGCGCCCTTCATCGTGGCAAAGGCCATCATCCCTGATATGATCGCACAGGGCGGCGGCAAGATCATCAACATCTGCTCCATGATGAGCGAGCTGGGCCGTGAGACCGTTTCTGCTTATGCAGCAGCCAAGGGCGGTCTGAAGATGCTGACCAAGAATATCGCTTCCGAGTACGGCGCTTACAACATCCAGTGCAACGGCATCGGACCCGGCTACATTGCTACCCCGCAGACCGCACCGCTGCGCGAGATCCAGCCCGACGGCAGCCGTCACCCCTTCGACCAGTTCATCGTTGCCAAGACCCCCGCAGGCCGCTGGGGCGAGGCCGAGGATCTGGGCGGACCCGCCGTGTTCCTTGCTTCCGAGGCATCTGATTTCGTCAACGGCCTGATCCTGTATGTGGACGGCGGCATTCTGGCCTACATCGGCAAGCAGCCCCAGTAAAGAAAGGCACCTGCTATGAAGATTGGCTGCCGTGCCCACGATTATGGCAAGCACCCGGCGCAGGAACTGGCATTAATTCTGCACAATGCCGGTTATCAGGCTGCACAGGTCGCCGTGCCAAAGGCCATTGAAGGCATCAATGATTATCAACATATCTCGCCGGAACAGTTGGAAACCCTTCGGAGTGGGTTTGCCGCGCATGATGTAGAAATTTCCGTGCTGGGCTGCTATCAGGATTTGAGCGACCCGGACGCAGAAAAACGTGCCACTGCTGTGCAGAATATCTGCCGCGTTCTGAGCTGGCAGCATCTTGCAGGCGGTCGCTGCGTCGGCAGTGAAACTTCCTATCTGCATCTGGATGCAGAGAAACGCGCTGCACGGCGCGAATGGATGTTCGACAGTGTTCTCCGCATCGTAGAAACCGCTGCAAAAATGGACGCTATCTTTGCAGTGGAGCCGGTCTATTGGCATCCACTGGACAGCATGGAAGTGGTTCAGCAGCTGATTGACCGTGTAGCCGACCCGGAGCATCTGCACTTCATCTTTGACCCGGCCAATGTACTGGAAAACCACAACATTCTCCATCAGACAAAGCTTTGGAATGACTGGCTTTCCCTGATTGGTTCTCGCATTGATGCGATTCATGTCAAAGATTTCACTTATGGCTCTACGGGAACTTACGATACCTACGGCCCTACACCGTTGGGAAAAGGCTGTATCCAGTATGCAGAGATTTCTAAGTGGCTGCACCAGCAGAGCCGGGACATTCCGCTTCTTCGGGAAGAAGTCATCCTGAACTGCGCCGCAGAGGACATTGCTTTTATGTCTGCCCTCTGAACCCTCATTTCAAACCCATCCGCAATTTGCTTTCTTCATTTTCTCCTTCATCATGCGCCCTCCCATTCGTGGGAGGGCATTTTGTATTAGTAATACTTTTGCCGCTTTACCATAATAAATTTTGCAAAACCATCTTGACGCAACTTGCAATCTATGATACCCTCTATCGCAAATCCCACTGCGTTAGTTGTAAATGACCACACGTTGAGGGTCTATTTCCTATGAAGATTTTACCGTCCCGCAACACACCCGATTCATTTTGCCGCCTAATTCACCCGACAAAATCCTTCGCTATGCTGCATGGGCGGTATTTTTCTTTTACGGGAAACGCACCTTGAAAATCTCATGAGCCGACCGAACGTGATACCGACTTTTCGTCAACGTCGCTGCACAAACAGGGACAGGAACTGCGTTCGGAGCAAACGGTGACCCCCTTACATGAGCAGCACCACCTCTACTTATTTTTGCGTCTTAACAATTCGGAAACATTTGTTGAAAATGCGTTTTGAGCGCAGCGGTAGAGGGCAAGAACCGTCCCGTGACCACAAATTTTCAATTCTTGAAAATCTTGTGCTCCACCGGGACTTCACTTCTTCAATGCGACTGCATTTCCGAAGTGATCTTGTTGGGGCGTGCCTGCCCCAAACCCTGCTCATGGTTCGCACCTGACGGTGCGAATAGCAACGGCGTGTCGTGCTTTACATAACTTCACCGAGGAGTTATCGAACAGACAGGAGGTACAATGACCAAAACGAATGTTCAATCGACCCCTAGCAATTCCCAGCGCCACGACACGCCGAACAACAAAACGCACGTCATCAAGTTCCGTGTGACAGTGGAGGAAAAAGCGTCACTGGAACTCACTTGCAAACTCCTGAATCTCTCCCTCTCCACTTTCATCCGCCGCGCCATCCACAACGTCAAGATCGAGAAAACGGTCATCGTTGCAGGCGGCGGAGAAGAAACCCTGACCGCTGTTTCCACCTTGCTTGCCCAGTGCAGCAAGGTGGGCGGCAACCTCAACCAGCTTGCAAGGCACTTCAATTCTGGCGGTGCAGACACCGAGCAGATACGAGCGAAAAT
>NZ_JBBMEP010000012.1:0-93187 GCF_040096475.1 Faecalibacterium faecis
GTGATATATTTTACCGGCGGAAATTCTTTTTTCCTTATAGACCAGCTCCGTAAAACGGGAACGGATGAGCTGTTGAAAAAAGAATTGGCAAAGGGAAAACTGATGATTGGTGAATCGGCAGGTGCGATTATATGCGCTCCAAGCATCCAATATATCGAGCAAATGGATGAAAAGCCGAAGGACTACTCACAAGAAGATGATGCAGGGCTTGATTTGATTGATTTCTATGTTCTTCCGCATTATCTTACAGCACCATTTAAGAAAGTTACCGAGACAATAATGACTGAATTTTCGGATTTGAATCTATGCCCTATTAACAACCATCAGGGAATTGTAATTGATGGTGAAGGTTCAAAGGTTATTTGCAAAGACTAATTTGAAAAATCCTTTTTTTGAAACTGGAAAATCGGAAGCTGAGGAGATAGACTATTGAGAACATATGAGAATAAAGACGAGCTTAAAAACGAGATAAATAAAAGTTTTGCAAAGTATATTTCAGAATTTAATGATATTCCGGAGCATTTAAAAGATAAGAGAATTGATGAGGTCGATCGAACTCCGGCAGAAAATCTTGCTTATCAGGTTGGCTGGACAACTCTTGTTATTAAATGGGAATCAGACGAAAGAAAGGGTATTCCTGTCAAAACTCCTTCGGATAATTTTAAGTGGAATCAGCTTGGCGAATTATATCAATGGTTCACAGATACATATGCTCAGCTGTCACTGCAAGAATTGAAAGACAGATTGAATGAGAATATCAACTCTATTTATGTAATGATTGATTCTCTGAGTGAGGAAGAATTATTTAAACCACATATGAGAAAATGGGCTGACGAAGCAACTAAAACAGCTGTCTGGGAAGTATACAAATTCATACATGTTAATACAGTTGCTCCGTTCGGAACCTTTAGAACCAAGATTAGAAAATGGAAAAAGATTGCACTATAACTTCCAGTTTGCCAGTATCTTAGACAGAATATGAACAACGAAAAACATCGTAGCAATACGGTGTTTTTTTGTTACCTAAAACCAACAAATTCATACATAACCACAGGTTAGTACAAATACCTTGTGTGATTTTTTGAAAGGCTTAGAACGGGGATTTTCTCCGATTTTCGCCCCTAAAAGATACACAAAAAGGTTTCAAGTATCTTTCCTGTGGTTTTTTTATTTTCAAACGGAAAGGTGGATTGATATGCCAAGAATGAGCAAGAAACGGAAACAAGAATGGGCATTGTTTCTGAATGACCGTAATCGCATTACCTACAACGAACTTTGCAGAAAATGCAGGAATGACTGTAAGCAGAGTTTCCGCTGTATCGTGGTGCTTTGCCCGAAATATTTATCGAAAAGGAGAACAAATAAAAATGATTGAAAATGAAATGACTGTCAGCGTACCTCTTGAAGTTGTCAAGGCAAGCGAAATCGAGCCGAAAGAAGTGAAATGGCTGTGGTATCCGTATATTCCGGTTGGCAAGGTTACGCTGTTGCAGGGCGATCCCGGCGATGGAAAAAGCAAGCTAATGCTTTCCATTGCCGCCCTGCTCTCAAAGGGCGAACCTCTGCCCTTTACCGAAACGGAAGAAAACGAGCCTATGACTATCATCTATCAGACAACGGAAGATGACGCCGATGATACGGTAGTCCCTCGCTTCAATTCGGCTGGTGGGAACGGAGAAAACCTCATCTTCATCAAGGAAGATGAAAAATCTTTGTCCTTTGGGGATAACCGTATTCGTGAAGCGATTGAGATGTACCACGCAAAACTTTTAATTCTTGACCCGATGAGTTCCTATATCGGAGAAAGTTGTTCGATGAACAATGCCAACGAAACACGAGCCGAGTTTAATCATCTGATAGCGGTTGCGAAAGATACAGGCTGTGCGATTGTGATTATCGCTCATATGAACAAGATGAGAGATACCAATCCCCTTTACCGTACTAACGGTTCGATTGACATTGCGGGTGCTGCAAGAAGTATTCTTGCAATCACACGCACACCGAACAAGGAAGTACCTGCGGAAAGATATTTGGTGCAGGTAAAATCCAACCTTGCCCCGACAGGCTCTGCCATTCTGTTTGAAGTATCTGAGAAAGGTGTGGACTTTATTTCCGAAATGGAAATGACAGCGGAAGAAGCGTTCCAATCCCTCGCCCCGAAAATCGGCAGACCCAACGATAAGGAAGTCAAGGCGAAAGCATTTCTGATTGAAATGCTGAAAGACAGAGAAATGCTTTCTTCGGATTGTGAAGAAAAACTTGAAGCCGCAGGGTTCAGGAAATCGACCATTAAAAAGGCAAAGAAGAACGCAGGAGTTATCTCCCGAAAGAAAGGTTTTCTGTGGTACTGGTCTTTGCCGATGGGCGATATACCGAGAGAATAAATGCAGGCTGTCTGCTGATGGGACAGTCTGTTTTTATGATTGAGGTATCAAAGGAGGTCAAGGGGGAACACCCTTGCCCACGACATCTTTGCAGACGAAGTCTGAAAGTGTCATAGTGGGTTACACACATTCAAAGAATGTTGTGTAATGGCTTCGCCCTGCCGAGAAAGGAGAGCAAAAATGGCGAAAAACAACAAGGCGGATATGAGTTGTGCAAGGGTTAAAAAGTACACCGCTTCTGATGTGAGCAAGGCAGAAAGGCACAACGAACGCAAGAATGAAACCTATGAAAATATGAATGTGATTGAGGAACGCATACCCTATAATGTGCATTTCAAAAAGCCTTTTGCCCCGACCTATATGGAACAATTAAAGCAGATGGAAACTGACGGTATGGTGTCGCTTCGAGGGCTGAGGAAAGACGCAACGCTGTTCAATGAGATTGTGATTGATGTGAACACAATGTACTTCGAGCGTAACGGCGGCTACGAATATGCAAAGCAGTTTTACGAAGAAGCATTCCATTTTATCGAGGAAAAATTCGGTGCTGATAATGTCATATCGGCTGTTATGCACGCTGATGAAATCAATGTAGCGGCAACCGAGGAACTTGGAAAAGAGGTTTACCACTATCATCTTCACGCTATGGTTTTGCCTGTGGTGGAGAAAGAAATCCTATGGAGCAAGCGTTGCAAAGATGAAAAACTGCGAGGAACGGTTAAGGAAGTTGTTCATCAAATCAGCCATTCAAAGAAATGGAAATCGGATATTCCGCTGACCGACGAAAAAGGCAATCCGCTTCTCAGAAAGAACGGAAAACCGATGTTCCGAGCTTCATACAGTATTCTGCAAGATGAATTGTTTAACCATATGACGGAGCAAGGCTTCAAAGGCTTTCAGCGTGGCGAATACGGAAGTACAGCAGAACACCTGACTTCCCTGCAATATCAAATCAAGCAGGACAAGGAACGCTTGGAGAAGTTGCAGAAGCGCATTCAGCGTGAACAGATAAAATATGAGCCTGCCCGTAATGTTTCTAAAACCTATAACGAGATTGACCGTATGGGGCAGAAAACAATCACAGGTAAAATGGCAATCTCCAAAGAGGATTATTCTGAGCTTACTGCCCTTGCCAAGGAGGGCATTACAAGTCGTGCGGAAATTAGCGAATTAGAACAGAGTGCCAACTATTACCGACAGAAATATTTTGACTGTGCAAACGCACTCGAAAGAATGAAAACTAAATACAACGAACTGAAAGAAAAGTGCAGACCTTTTCTTCAAGCGTTGGAGCATTTCCCCGAAGTTGCTAAACTTTTTACCGAAAAAGTGAAGCAACTTTTTTCTTTTAAGGAAGCACAGGAACGAGCCGAAAAAGAAGCAAGGGAAAAAGAACGACAGGAGCGTATCAAGGCTCGAAGAAACAAGCGTGGTATGGAAAGATAACCATTTCCATTATACTCACGACTTAATGACTTCTTGATATATTGAAAATCTGCGGTTACTGGGTGCTCTAATGTGAATGCCCAGCAATCAAATTTTATGAAAGAGAGGAACTGACTATATGAAAGAACAGAAATATTCTTATTCACAGCGAATTGGAAAGACAACATTCATCGTAAATGTAAAGCAGTCCGAAAATGCCAAAAAGCCTTTGAATACGGTGTTTCAGGACATCTGCAAGCACGAGGTTTTGGGCGGCTTTTTTACGGACAAATCGTTTAATTTAGAAAATCCACAAAAAGTATCTTGACAAACTCGACCCCGAAGGAACCGGCTACCGTGCGAAAACACGTTTTGCCCGGTTCTTCAATTTGCCGGAGCTGATTTCTCTGTTCAAAGAATCCGCAGATGTGCAGACGGCGGACATGCTGAACCTACCTGTGCCGCAAGCAGAGTACATCAACGAAGTGCTGAAACCGAGCGAAACACAGGAAGAAATGGTAAGTTCCTTTGCAGACCGTGCCGAGGCCGTACGCAATGGAAATGTGAATCCCAGATTCGATAATATGCTCAAAATCACAAACGATGGTCGGAAATTGGCACTCGACCAGCGTCTTATGAATGAGATGCTGCCGGATGAGCCGGAGAGTAAGGTGAATCGCTGCGTGGACAATGCGTTCAAGGTCTGGGAAGAATCTGCCTTGGATAGAGGAACACAGTTGATTTTCTGCGATTTATCGACACCAAAGGCAGATGGCACATTCAACGTTTATGATGATGTGCGGGAGAAGCTGGTGGCGAGAGGTGTTCCCCGTGAAGAAGTGGCATTTATTCACGAGTATAACACGGAAACCAAAAAGGCAGAGCTTTTTGCAAAGGTGCGCGCCGGACAGGTGCGTATCCTGATGGGGTCTACGCCGAAACTTGGCGCAGGAACCAATATTCAGGATCGACTGATTGCCCTGCATCATCTGGATTGCCCGTGGAAGCCGTCTGATCTGGAACAGCAGGAGGGACGTATTCTCCGGCAGGGAAACCGGAATAAGCAGGTAAAAATCTATCGTTACGTCACTGAAAATACGTTCGATTCGTATATGTGGCAAATTCTGGAAAATAAGCAGAAGTTTATAAGCCAAATCATGACTTCTAAATCGCCTGTCCGTGCCTGCGATGATGTGGACGACACCGCGCTGTCCTATGCCGAAATTAAGGCACTGGCAACCGGCAATCCCTACATCAAGGAAAAGATGGACTTGGATATTCAGGTCAGCAAACTGAAGCTGCTGAAAGCCAATCACACCAGTCAGATTTATAGTCTGGAATCCGATATTGCGCGTCGCTATCCACGAGAAATTACTGCGACACAGGGTCAAATCGAAGCACTGAAAACGGATATGGAAGCGGCAAAACCGCTTCTGGCGCAGGACAAAGACCACTTCTCTATGGAAATCAGCGGTAAGGTGTACAGCGAACGCAAGGAAGCAGGTGCAGCCATTATCGAGGCTTGCAAGGCTTTGAAAGCAGCAGGCACCGAGGGCAGAATCGGCAGCTACGGTGCGTTTGAACTGCATTCCCGGTTTGACAACTTCGATAAGGTGTTCCGCCTGTCCATCAAAGGCGTGTGGAACTATTCGATGGAAGTCGGCAAAGACCCGCAGGGTAACATTCTGCGCGTTACCAATGCGCTGGCAGGCATTGAAAGAACGCTGCCGCAGGTGGAACGCAGACTGGAAACCTTGGAACAGCAGTTGGCGCAGGCAAAGGAAGAAGCCAAACGTCCCTTTGCGCAGGAAGCGGAACTGGCTGAAAAATCTGCGCGCCTTGCGGAGCTGAACTCTCTGCTCAACATGGATGAAAAGGGCAGTGAGGATGCGCTGGGAGTGGACGAGGATGCAGCCGAAACCGAAGTTGCAGACAGGCCGCGCCAGCCTGTGAACTATGCAGGCCGCGTTGCAGAGCGCACTGCGGACAATGTGCGGAAACCCTCTGTGCTGGCGCAGCTTCATGCAAAACAGGCAGAGCGCAGCGCAGAACCGCAGAAATCCCAGAAGCGGAAAAGTCACGATATGGAACTGTAAATGAGAGCCGCCCCGTCAGTTTTGTCTGGCGGGGCATTTTTTTTGAAGGAGGGCATTTGCTTGACATTAACACCGATCAATTTGAAAACGGCAAACGCATTTGTGCAGCAGCATCACCGCCACCATAAACCGACGCGGGGACATAAGTTCTCCATCGGCGTATCGGATAATGGTGCGCTGGTGGGCGTTGCTATCTGCGGCAGACCTGTGGCGCGGCGGCTGGACGATGGCTATACGCTGGAAGTTAACCGTCTGTGTACAGATGGAACACCGAACGCTTGCAGCATCCTGTATGCGGCGGCGTACCGTGCAGCACGGGCAATGGGTTACAACAAAGTGATCACCTACATTCTGGATACGGAAAATGGAGCATCTCTGAAAGCTGCCGGGTACACCTGTGAGGGCAGAGCCGGAGGCTTGGAATGGAACGGCGCGAAGGCACCGAAACAGGCTGACCAATATCCGCGCCAGATGAAAACACGATGGGTCAAGAAAAAGGAGGGCTTGCATGGCAGTTGACCGCAAACAGCAGATGAAAGAAATCACGGAACGGCTGGAGCAGGGCGTAAAGGACATTTTTACATCGGAAATGTACACGACGTATCTGCGCACGATGGCAAAATTCCACAATTACAGCTTCAATAATACGCTGCTGATCGCTATGCAGCGGCCTGATGCCACACTGGTGGCAGGGTTTAACGCATGGAAGAATAAGTTCAACCGTTACGTCAAAAAAGGCGAAAAGGGCATCCAGATCATTGCTCCGGCTCCCATCAAGGAAGTGGAAGAACGCGAGAAAATCGACAAGGATACGGGCTTGGCTGTGCTGAACGAAAACGGTGAACCGGAAATGGAACGTGTGGAGTATGTGGTTCCGCGCTTCCGAGTGACGACGGTTTTTGATGTTTCACAGACCGATGGGGAACCGATTCCATCGCTGGAAGTGAACGAACTGACGGCCAGCGTCAAAGACTATGCGCTGCTTACGGCGGCAATCGAGCAGGTATCGCCTGTGCCGATGCGGTTTGATGAAATCGAAGGGGATGCCAAAGGCTATTACAGTGATGCAGACAAAGAAATCTGCATTCAGGTCGGCATGGGCGAGAGCCAGACCATAAAAACGATGATTCACGAAGTCGCTCATGCGATGCTGCATAACAGCGATTTCATGAAGCAGCGCGGCGAAGAAAAAGACAGGCTCACGAAAGAAACCGAAGCTGAAAGCATTGCATTTACGGTCTGCTCGGCTCTGGGTATTGATACGTCCGATTATTCATTTCCATATGTGGCAAGCTGGGCCAGCGGCAAGGAGATGAAGGAACTGAAAGATTCGATGGATACGATTCGATTGACCGCAGCCGACTTTCTGGAAAAGCTGGAAGCGGCAGTCGCGGAAAGGCGCGCAGAGCGCATGACCGCGATGCAGTATGCGGAAAAGCTGATTGCCAATAAGGAGCAGGAAAAAACGATTTTTGATGATGAGCAGCGCAACCTCATTGTGAATTTTGCTTTCAAGCTGGATGACCGGGCTGCAACGGAAGAATTGGTGAACGGTCTGGCGGCGGCACTGGCCGAGGATGACAAAGAAGAAGTCAACCGCCTGATGTACGATGTGCAGGAGAAAATCGAAAATCTCCCGGATGGGATGATTGGTCTTTCCGAAATGCACGACTATGGCTACCTGAAAGATGATGTGCTGCCGCTGACGAAAGAGGGCGCACGGGAATGGCATCGGCTGGGTGAGAGGATTTATCCGCTGTTTCGTGATGGCACAGCAGGCGATTATGTAAGCCAAGAGGAAATCGAGCAGCACGATGGCATTTTCGGCATTAAGGCAGACGCATGGGATGCGATTCTATTGGAACAGCGGGAAGATTATGCAGAGGACGAGTATGCACGCCTGGATTTTCAGCTGACAGTGATAAACCGTGAACAGGCTTTACGACTGTATGACGAGGGTAAGCAGATTTATCTTGTCCGCATCAGCCCGTGGCCGATTCTTGTCACGGCGCGAGAGGAAATTGAGCGCGGAAGTGATACCTTCCAGATTGCAATAGCAGATTTGGAGCAGGAGCGGAACATGACAGAACAGGAAAATATGCTGCTCAATAGCGGCGAAAAGCAGTTCGGTATTTATCAGATCACAGAACGTGACCCGGAACATAACTATCGTTTCATGGGGCTGGACTATGTGCAGAAGAAAGGCATAACGGTTTCCCGTGCAGATTATGACCTGATCTATACCGCGCCGCTTACGGAAAAGGACACGCTGGATGGCATTTATGAACGGTTCAATATCCAGCGTCCGGCAGATTTTACGGGTCATTCGCTGTCGGTCAGCGACGTGGTGGTACTCAATGATGGCAGTACAGTCAAAGCCTACTATGTGGACAGCATTGGATTTGCAGAACTGCCGGATTTTTTCAAGGAAAGGAATCTGGATTTGCAGAAAGAAAACCTTTTGAACGAAGAACTGCAGGAAATCGAAATCTTTGATAAGCCGGGTCTTTTCAGTAATGGCCGACTGCGGGATGAAGATGTGCCGGAGGGCTTATATCGCTATGATCTGCGCGGTTCGGACTACGACCCAGGCCAGCCCATTACAGTGGAGAAAACTGTGGTGGTGAACCATGCGGCATCTGTTCTGATGGCCGAAGAACTTGACCTTGGCGCGGAGGGGCGGCTGGAACTGGGTGAGGAAGGGCTGAACTTCACGGGCGCAGAGTTGACCGTGCGAGAGTTCATGGAGGAACAGCAGCAGAAAAACAATGGACTGATCCACGGCGATTCCGACCATATCGCAGTCGAGGGGCATATCGGCACATGGTACGCTATTGATGAAACGGAGATTGGCGGCGAGAAGTTCTTCCTGCTGGAGCATGAGGAACACGGCGACATGGCGGCTTGTGTTGCAGTCAATGAGTGGGGCAAGTTGGTAGCGGAGGATTTGTGGAACGGCTTCGATGAAGATTTTCAGGAGGCCGTGCAGAAATATTTCTCTGAAAAATGGAATATGCCGAAAAAAGAAGATGTGGTATCGGAGATCATTGAAAAGTCTGTGCCTGTGCCGGACAACAGCGCACAGGATTATTCGGATGTGCCTGTCTACTACGAGCCGTTCAGCTATGCCAAAGAAAATGACGAGGTGGATTTGTACCGTACATCCTATCGGCTGAACAGCGAGTGCAAGCAGGCAATCCATGAAGCGATTGCGGATAATTATGACGGGATGTACCTTGGCGATGGTGCAGTCGATCAGGTGGTGCGGCAGTACGGCATGGAGCGTGTGGGCTACATTCTGGCGAACACGCTGCATCATAAAAGTTGCGATGGCCGCTTTTCTCCCGGCAATAAGAAATGGGCAGAGCAGGTCAGCACCCCGGAACACGATGCAGACCGCATGACCTTCCGCACGGACTGGGTGGTTGACAGCCACCCGGCTATTCTGGATGGCTTTACAACGATGTTCCGGGAAGAACTGGATGCGCAGAAAGAACTGGAACAGGAGCGGCCTTTCGTAAAGCAGTTCTATGTGGTCGAAAATTTGCAGGCCGCGCCTTTGAAAATTGAGCGGTTCGGAAATCTCGACGATGCAATGTCGCAGTATCAGGCACTTCCGAACCATTGCATGAAAGCCTTGGGTGTGGAGAAGAATCCTGATCCTCTGCCGGGTTCGCTGGATATTTTGCAGTGCAGGAACGGCATTGACACCATTGTGGAGGACTACAAAACGGTTCCGGGCTGGGATAACCCGTATATCCAGAATCATGTTGTCCAGCCGTTGCAGGGGGCCTTAGCCGTGCAGGATGTGGAACTGGCCTACGAATTGCCGGATGCCTATTTCCATATCCAGACCTGTGACGATGGCTTCGACTATACCTTATATAATAAGGACTTCACAGAACAGGATGGCGGCATTCTTGAAACGGACGGAGATAAGCCTGTGCAGGAGGCTATGACGGAACTGCTCACAGAGTTCGGCTGCGATGCGGCAGAGGGTAAAGTCATGGATGCGGCAGAACTGCGGGAACAGGCTGATACGGCGGCTGAACAGCAGGCAGAAGGTTTGAAAGAAAAACTCGCTGCAGAAAGACCTGCGCTGGAAGAAACGCTCAGCTTTTATGTTGCGGAGTGTTTGGAGTTTACGTTTGCGGGAGAGTTCCACGACCATCTGACGATGGAAGAAGCCTTGGAAGCCTACGACAAGATTCCGTCTGAGCGGATGAACGCCGACAAGTGCATTGGATTCTGCATCGAGGAAGATGGTGGCTTTGTTGGAATGTATGAGCTGGTCGTGAACGATAAAGTGCAGCGCGAGAACATCAACTCCATCAACTACTTCAGGGATGATAAGCTGGTGCAGCAGGCTATCTCTGATATGGAAAAGCTGATGGCGACACGGCAGCAGAGTAAGGAGCAGGAACGCGGCAATACGAAAAAGTCTGTTCTGGATGCCCTCCGCAGTCTGAAAGCAAAAAAGCAGGAGCAGCCTGCACAGGAACAGGATAAGCCGAAGAAAGCGAAAAAGAAAGGGATGGAGTTATGAGCAATGTACGCTTTGATGAACTGGAATTGATGCTGATGGCGATGTTTGAGCAGAAAACGCTCAAAGGTACGATTCAGACGCTGACGGAAGTTCAGCAGCTTGTGGAAGAGGATGCAGAGATGGCTGTGCTTGTTCAGCAGAGCATCCAGAAGCTGCAGCAGCTGAACGAGCAGCAGTTCAAAGGGCTGGAACTGGAGTGGTATAAACCGGATGAACCGAATCAGAAAGTAGAAAGGGTGGCAGATGAATAAACAGGTCAGAGTATTCCAAATCAAGGAGATTCATCATAAGCAAAGGGCAAAATCTTATGCACAGCAGATAGAGGATGGTTTTCTGATTCATCATCAGAATTACCAAAGTGCTTATAAGGGGCAGGTAGGACCGAGTGAAACACCAGTTACAGTTCGGGGGCGTCTGGAAGAACAAAGGCCAAATACATTTATCGGCCGTCCGTTCGGAGTCAGTGATGTTATGGTATGGGATGAAGAAGAAAAGCGAAAATTCTTCTATGTCGATAAAGACGAGTTGGTTGAGTTTGGCGGTTTTACGGATATAGACTCTGCCGGAAATGTTGTTGCCCTCATGGTTCCCAATTACCAGGTTGATGGAAAAACAGGAACATGGCTCCCGTATGATAGTGAAGTTGTAGAGGGTGTCTGCTTCTTTATGATGCGGAATGAGCAACGCAGAGATGCTGTTTCTCCAATCGTGGTAGACAGTAAAGGTGTATTTGTGACAGAGGCACCGAATGGCTTTGAAAATGTTCGGGCCACTATTACAGAATATGTTCGCCGCGCTGAAAGGAAACAGCAGGATGTGACAGAACATGAAAAGTGCCTGACGAATGGAACGTATGAACGGGCGCGGGAGTCTGGCACAGAGCAGAACTACAATATGATTGATGGTTGTGTCAACAACAACCCGAAAAAGCCGCGTGTCATTGGCAACAGAGTTTCAGTGTTGGATCGGCTGCATATCAAACTGGAAAATCGAAAGCAGAAAGAACAGGGACAGCAGCAACAGCAGGAGAGAACCCTTAAAAACTAAAAATCTGTTTCCGTAAAGCAAGCCAGCCACAGGACTTTCATTCAGAGTGAAGTCTTGTGACTGGCTCTTTTTATGCAGTTTTTTAAAGAGATGGTTCGTGACTGCGTTTAGGATGTGTACGGCTATGTTGCTGTGTATGTCCTGTATCAAGGATCATATCAACATTCTGACAAGCGGTTTGTAGTTCATGGTAGTAGTCCTTGAAATAGGCATAGCTTTCATATTGTACCGCTCGCGTGGAAAGCAGTTTTTCTTTCTCAGCCCGCAAGTCCTTCATAGTGGGAATCGTGCCATCCGGGGAACTGCGTTTTAAGAATTGAGCGGCTTCCTCATATTTGGCAATTTCCTCTTGATGCTCAGAACGGTAAATCTTCTTATTGTTGGCCTGTAGAAATTCTTTATATGTGGCTTTTGTGGAGAGATACTGCCCCAGATAGTGAATCTGTTCATTCAACCGTTTCAAATCGGCATCCGTTGACTTTGCGGTATTGCGGGCATCTGACATTTTAGCGGAGAGTTCATCCCGCGCCTTTTTCAATTCGTCATAGCTGTCATAGCCGTGCTGCTGTATATAGACGATGGTATTTGCCATCTGTTGCAAATTGGAAATCTTGACTTTTTGTGCATAGGCGCGGCTCTGCTGGGCCTTTACGCAGTCTTGCAGATTCACAACCAAACGAAGATTCGATTTGATATAGAGAACGGCAATGGGGTCAGCAACACTCCATTGCTGTTTTTCTCTTTCAGCGGTGAGCGCATTGCTTTCAAAAAGCATCAGAAGATGATTGCGGTCAAAACTGGTTCCCAATGTTCGCGCAGAAATATATTTTTCCCTGTTCGGTAAAAGATAGCTGAATCGCCCACGGTGATCCTTGACAGAAATACCGGATTCAGCTTGAAGCTGTCGGCTGAACTCTTCAAATGATTTTGCACGCTTTGCTGCTGCAGTAATGGAATCCCGCAGTTTGTCCTTTTCGGTTTGAAATTTGGTTCGCATGGGTGTGAAGCCTTCTGCAATAAGTTCGGCGTTCAATTTGTCCAGATTGATCTGCCCGCGCTGTCTAGCATAATATTCCTGCTGCGTGATTTTGTTGACAGATGGGGAGAGCAAATCAACTTGATTGAGATTTTCTCTCATGCAGATGTTCATAAGAGACTGCTGTAAATGCTTCAAGTAATCTTTTGTTAGGTGGTGCTTGTAGCCGGCTTTACAGTCGATGGGACGTTCCATAAAGCTTTTTTGCGGAACATCCAGCTTTCGCAGACTGTTGATTACGATATGTACATGGATATTGCCGCTGCCGTTATGCCCGTCCATGTGGGTACAGACCAATGCCTGATGGCCAGGAAAATTTGTTTTTACATATTCCATGCCGATGGCTTGCGCTCGTTCTCCTGTGAGTCCGCATTCATCTTTATCCGCAGGATCGAAGCTGATGAGATAATGATGTGTCTTGATTTCATCATAATTCTGATTTTTATGGTACTGTGCATTGAGCATTTCACACTCTACATCAAAAAGTTCCGGTTCACAATTTATGCCATCCAGCAGAATATCCCGGCGGAGCACCCAGTTTCCATTTGCATCCAGCAGAGGTTTCTTCAAGACCTCATCGTGCTCATATTTCAAATAGTCGAGTGCCGCACCGTAGTCTGCGCTTTTACCTGCGACGTGTTTTAAGATTGCCACGATAATCACCTGCCAATTCAGCAATATCTTTCCGCATGGAGCGGAGGTCGGTCATGCAACGATTGATCTCTTCCAACATAGCGCGAGATTGGATACCACCGCTGTTAAAGAAGGCTGCAATCTGGTTCAGATTGTTTCCGATATGAGAGAGCTGCCTTGCAAAATCTCGCAGTTCTGCAATGTCGGCAACGATGTTGTAATGAACGTGAAGTTTTTCGGTTATGGCCTGTTTCCTTACATAAACGGCAACGGGATAGCCAGCCTGTTCAGCAGAACACGAAACCAGTGCGTACTCCACATCGGTAAAACGAACCATTACATTCTTAGTCCGTTTGATGCTTTCATCCTTTTTGGGGCGAGCCATAGTGTGATCCTCCTGCATTTTATAGTTGCGAAGCAACTCCCGATAAGCCGTAGGCGTTCGGCTGCGAACACATTCATGTGGAGCCAGATAGCCAAAATCCAAGATTTTGTGCGTACCGTGGGGATGGGGAACGGAATCCCCATCAAGATTGCCGGGAATGAAAAATCACGAAAGTGAGTTTTGAGTTACCATAGGCGAATCTTGCTCTAAGACAGGGAAACCCTGGTGTTGCAGTATAGGCCTTGCCATCAGAAAAAGAAGTGCTTCTATAAATAGGAATCCGCAGCCTTTATTTGGAATACACTTTCCAGATTTTTTTGAATTTCTTTCAAAAACTGTATTCCAAAATGCCCTTCTGGATTCCTATTAGTAAAGGGGGATTGATCCGATGAAGCAGAAAGAGCGACTGGACGAAAAAGTGAAGCAGGAGCGAACGGAGCCTGACCATCACAGAAAAATCATTATTAAGGGCATCACCGTGTATGAATCGTTCCGACCAGAAGGCAGTGAACTGTGGGACTGCCTCTTGCAGAGTATGGGGAAACACTGAAAAAAAGATTTTTTAAAATTGTGCGCTACAGCTTGATTTTCGTGCCGCAGCTTGGTAGAATACAGACGGGTTAAGTAAATATGTGCAATCAAAAGCCATTAACTTTCTGGATTTTACCATGCGAATTGCGTGGAGACAGGAGGTTTAATGGCTTTGTTTTTTTATAAGGAAAAGAATAAGGACATACGAGCAGCAGCCTATCTGAGGTTGTCTATCGAGGACGGAGATAAGGCTGAAAGCAACAGCATCGGAAACCAGAGAGAACTGATCCGGGATTTCGTTGCAGAACGACCAGAACTGCATTTGGTAGGAGAATATGCAGATGATGGTTACACGGGAACTAATTTTGAGCGACCAGGCTTTACGCAGATGATGGAGGACATCAAATCCGGCAAAATCAACTGCATCATAGTCAAGGACTTGTCTCGACTTGGCCGTAACTACATTGAGATGGGAAAGTATCTGGAACAGATTTTCCCAATGATGGGGATTCGGTTCATCGCCATCAATGATAACTACGATAACGCAAACACTGAGAGCAGTGATTCGGATAGCATCGTGGTTCCCTTCAAAAATCTGCTGAATGATTCCTACTGCAGGGACATTTCCATTAAGGTTCGGAGCCAGTTGGACATTAAGCGGCGCAAGGGAGAGTTCATCGGCGGGTATGCAATGTACGGTTACTGCAAAGATGAACGGAACAAAAGCCGGTTGGTGGTGGATGAGTATGCAGCAGATGTTGTTCGTTCTATCTATCGCAGAAAATTGGAAGGCATGAGCGCAAAGGTTATTGCGGAACAGCTGAACAGCGAGGGGGTTCTGGCTCCCAGTGAGTACAAACGGCTGTGCGGATTAAATTATCACAGCGGTTTCAAGGCTGGAACCCATGCAAAGTGGCAGGCGATTCAGGTACTTCGGATTTTGAAAAATGAAGTTTACACCGGAACGATGGTGCAGGGAAAACGGCAGAAAATTAATTACAAGATTAAGAAAATCCGTGACGTAGAAGAATCCGGCTGGATCAAAGTTCCCAATATGCACGAGGCCATCATTCCGCAGAAATTGTTTGACACCGTGCAGGAAGTTTTGAAGCTGGACACCTGTGCATCGAAAGGACAACAGACAGTCAATCTCTTTTCAGGTATGGTTCGGTGCGGGGGCTGCGGACAGAATATGGTGCGGCGCACTGTATCAAAAAATGGAAAGAAGTATGTTTATCTGCACTGCATCACAAATCATAACGGTCTGGGCTGTTCTTCACACCTTATCAGCGAAAGTAAATTAGCAGAAGTGGTGCTGGCTGCATTGCAGGGAAAAATTCAGCAGATCAGTGGACTGGAACAGCGGCTGGATGAAATCAACGAGATTCCTAAAAATCAACGCAGGTTAAAATCGGTAGAAGAGCACATGAAAATGCTTGAACAGGAAGAACAGAAATACCAGACCCTGCGCCGTCAGCTTTACGAAGATATGAGCAGCGGCATTGTCAGTAAGGATGAGTATAAAGAGTTCAGCCGTTCCTTTAACGAAAAAGTCGAAAATATCTGTAAGGCAAAAACGGAAATGAACCGACAGCTGGATAGCCTGAGCAATTTGGATGTGGAACATTTGCCGTGGATCGAAGATTTTAAATCCTATCAAAACTTAACGAGTTTGAATCGCCGTGTTCTGGTAGAACTGGTGGAAAGCATTACAGTCTATGATAAAGAGCACATTCACATCCAATATCGCTTCGACCAGGAAATCCGCAATGTGCTGGAATATTGCAACAGCGTTCCGACAACAGAAACGGAGGGGAGTACAGTATGAAATGTGTAAGCTATACTCGGACGATGCCTTGGAAAAACCATACAGGTGAACTGACGATTGCCGACCAGAATCAGCGTATTGCAGAATACTTAGCTGAACATAAAGAAATGGATTTACAGAAAAAGTATTCTGACCGTAAGGGTGTAGAAAACGCAAGTGCGGCATTTGACAAAATGATTGATGATGGAGCAGAGCGAAAATTTGACTGCATCATTGTAGCATCTATGTATTACTGTGGGCCTGGCTTTCCTGCGGCGCGTCAGTCAATCAAGGAAACTCTCTATGAGACAGGCGTTGATCTGATCGTTCTGGAAGAAGGACTGGATACCAGAACTGCCAGTCGAAAAGAGGTTGAGGACTATTTTGAGGAGAAACGCTGCGAGATGCACGCAGAAATCATGTTTGCATGGAGGAAGAAGCAGGGCGCAGGATTCCGGCTGACCAATTCCGTTCCGTATGGTTATATCCGCAGGAATGGTGAAAGCAACATGGTAAAGGATGAAGAGGTTGCTCCGTATCTGAGCGAAGTTTTTTCCAGATATGCATCGGGACAGAAGATGGGCGATATTGCAAAATGGTTGAATGAACAGAATGTCGAACCACCGATGAGGCACAAAAAAAGAATTCAGGGAAAACCATATGAGGGAGAATCTGATCTGTGGACATCGGATAATCTGAGGGGATTGTTCAGAAATCCAACATATACGGGTGCAACGGCAAACGGAAGCCGTCAGATTATTGCAGAGAACTGCCATGAGCCGTACATGACAAAAGAACAGTTTTATGCGCTTCCTTGCAATATGCAGCAGAGTGAAAACAAAATATCAACTCGGAAAAAATATAAAAAACCGAATCCTCTTGCAAAGCGCATCATTTGTACCTGTGGACGTCCACTTTATTGGCATAAGGATAAGAAAACGGGAGAAGAACTATTCTATTGCAGCTACTGCCGTGCTCATAAGGAGAATGGAAAGGAATTGAAAGCTCCGGCTGCATCTGTATATAAAAAGGTGATAGATGCTATGGAGAGAGAACATCGGGAAGAAGAAAAGATGTACTCCGCAATTCAGCAGGGAGCTGGCAGAAAAGCAATTGAAGCAGTAAGAGCTGATAGTTCGATGCAGATGAAGACCATTCTGGCTGAACTTAATATGGAACAGTTTCGCCGTGTACCGTTGTATGAAAGCTATATGGCTGATGAAATCACGGAAGAACAATATCAGGCTGAAGTGCTGGATTATGAAGAAGCCCATCGAAAGCTGAATGAACAGCTTACAACAATCATGGAAAATACAATGGTATGGGAACGGGCATTGAGTTTGCGAAATCCGTGGATTCAGCAGATGGAACAATATAAGACCCCAGAGGCACTGGATCGTAATTTTGTGAAAAAGTACATTGAACAGGTCGTGGTTACATTTTTAGGCGATAGACAGGCAGAAATCAGTCTAACGATGAAAACAGAGGAATGGAAGCAGATGCTTGAACGGATAGAATTGGAGGGTACAGACGATGGCACGAAAAAGTAGAAAGAATTTGCTCCAACCGGAACAGGCAACGGTTTCAGTGCAGTTCCCGGAATTGGATGAAGAAAAGATACCAACTGCAATCTATGGACGGCTTTCGGTGGAAGATGATGAAGATAACGAAAGCATGGAAACACAGATTGCACTGGTGCAGGATTTTATTAACCGTAGCAGTGAATTAAATTATGTAGATACGTATTTTGACAATGGATTTACAGGAACAAATTTCAAGCGCCCGGCCTTTACCCGTTTGATGAACGATGTGCGGCAGAAAAAAATCAAGTGTATCGTTGTAAAAGACCTATCGCGTTTTGGCCGTAACTATCTGGAAGCGGGATACTATATTGAAACCGTATTTCCATTTCTAGGTGTTCGCTTGATTGCTGTCACCGATCATTTTGATAGTACGCGCAAAGAGGATATGGAAAGCCTGGCTCTCCCGATTCGGAATATGGTCAACACCATGTATGCGAAAGACATTTCCAAAAAGGTGTGGACTTCCCTGCAGCGTAAAAAAGAAGCCGGCTATGCAGTCGGAAGTGATGCTCCGTTTGGATATATTCGGAATCCAGTGACAAAACGAAATGAGATTGACCCGGAAACAGCCTTTTATGTACAGTTGATTTTCCAGTGGGTACTGATGGGCGTAGCGATTTTTGAAATCGCCAGACGGTTGACTCTGCTGAAGGTTCCAACCCCACGGGAGTGGCATCGGAAAATTGTTGAGGGAAAGGAAGTTGTTACTTATAAAAAATGGGGCGAAACCTCGGTACGGCATATGCTGGCAAATCAAACCTATGTGGGAGATACCATCAACAATAAAAGTACACAGAGATTTTTTGCTGGGCAGGACAAACGTGACTTGTCGAAAGAGCAGTGGTATGTGGCAAAAAATACACATCCAGCCATCATTGCAAGGGATGATTTTGAAAAGGTGCAGGAGATTCTGACGAAGAATCAGAAGGTGTTCAAAACAGTAAGAGCTGAATCGGAACAGATTCGCACGGAGTATCAGAATGACCTTGCCGGAATGGTGTTCTGTGCAGACTGCGGCAGATCGATGGATTTTGATAGGCTTCCGCATGGAGCAGAAGAAAGTAAAAAGGTTTGTTACTATATTTGCAGAGCAAGGCAGGCGGATGATAAGTGCATCGGACACCAGATTACGGAAAAGTTGTTGAAAGCTCTGGTAATGGATCAGCTGCATCTGTTTATTGTTCGGCTTAGTGATAAGCGCAAAGTTCTGGAAGAGCTGCGAAAAATCGAAGATATGCAGAATCCTGTCTACCGTGCAAAAAGTGAGATTATGAGCCTGACGGATAAAGTTAGCCAGATAGTCCCCGGATCATCTGGTACACGCCGCCGTTCCAGCCGGACGGAGTTTGCCCGACCTCGGCGGCAATCGTTCCTACCTTCTCGTTGACATCGGTGAACATATTGGTCAGGTTGCTCTCGATCCATCCGATCAGCATATCCTTGAGAGCCTGTTCGATCTTTTCTAAAATGCTGCCCAATATTTCACCACCCTTCGGTTAAGCTGGGCTTGCCGTGGATTAGCCGAACAAACCGGAGAGCAGGGGGATGAGGGTCGTGCCGATCAGCACCACACCGCCGCCAGCCATGAGCTGCTTGATGCCCTGAGACTTAGCGCCGGGGTTGTCGTTGCCGTAGCCTTCCATGAGGTTGACAACACCCCACACCGCAAGACCTGCGCCGAGGGCGATAACAAGCGTCTGGAGAACCGTAACTGCCTGATTGATAAATGCCATACTTGAATTTCCTCCTTAAATCGTTGGTGAATTGTGAAGGGCGAGTGCCTTTTCCAGCACCCGCCCCGATGGTTACTTCTGTGCGGCTGCCGGATTAACCGAACAGACCGGAGAGCAGAGGGATGAGGGTCGTGCCGATCAGCACCACACCACCGCCAGCCATGAGCTGCTTGATGCCCTGAGACTTGGCGCCGGGGTTGTCGTTGCCGTAACCTTCCATGAGGTTGACAACACCCCACACTGCGAGACCTGCGCCGAGGGCGATAACGAGCGTCTGAAGAACCGTGACAGCCTGATTGATGAAAGCCATAGATTTCCCTCCTTGATTTGAAAAAGATTGGTTGTGTATTTTTGAAAATGAGCATAAAAAAAGAAGCCCCGTCGCTGTTCTGCTTTGGGAGCCATCAGGCTTTACCCACTGCGCAGTGCAGCGACGGGGCTTTAATCCGCTTCGACCTCGCCCATATCATAGAGGTCGAATGTGTCATCGGGCTTGACTACCAGCTTGTGCTTCCGGTACTTCTCGATGTCAAAGGTGTTCCGCTTGTCGTAGTCGGAGAGCTGCCGGTACTTTGGATGCTTTGTAATGTCGTATTTGTTACTGAGAAAAGGTCTCACGCCTCGAAGCTGCAAAATACACTTGGCTCCGTCCATGACGGCGATCTCATCCTGAGACATCAGTTCTTTGCCGGTTTTCTGATAATTCAAGCCGTAGGAGTTGTTGTTGGAACGGGTTTCTGAGGTGTTGTAAAGGTCGATTGTCTCCTTGCCCAGCACCTCGCTGATTTCCTTGAGCGTGGATTTCTCCTTACCGCCAAGAAAAAGTGTGCAGTCGCAGTTACCTGTGATGGTGTCAGCCGCATCCTTGTAGATGGTCTTGAGCTGAGACTGGGACTGCAAGATGATTGACGCCGAGATTTCCCGGCTTCGGATGGTGGCGATGAGCTTATCAAACTTCGGGATTTGACCGATGTTCGCAAACTCATCGAGCAGACAGCGCACATGAACGGGAAGCCGTCCGTTGTAAACGTCATCTGCTTTGTCGCAGAGAAGGTTGAAGAGCTGAGAATACATGATTGCCACGACGAAATTGAAGGTGTCATCGGTATCGGAAATAATGACGAACAGCGCCGTCTTCCGGTCTCCGATGGTGTCCAGTTCCATCTCATCGTAGCTCATCAGCTCCCGCAGCTCTGCAATGTCGAAGGGCGCAAGCCTTGCGCCGCAGGAAATCAAAATCGACTTAGCGGTTTTGCCCGCCGCCAGCTTGTATTTGCGGTATTGCTTGACCGCAAAGTGGTCAGGGTCGCGGGCTTCCAGCTCATCGAACATGACATCCACGGGGTTCTTGAAGGTCTCATCGTCCTCTCTGGCTTCCGAGGCATTGATCATTTCGAGCAGGGTAGTAAAGTTTTTCTCGTGGTCGGGTGCCTCGTACCAGATGTAGCCGATGAGAGCCGTGTAGTAGAGCTTTTCCGCCTTGACCCAGAAATCTTCGCCGGACTTATCGCCGTCTCCCTTCGTGTTGACGATGATCGTATTGACCAGCTTGAGGATGTCCTTCTCACTGCGGATGTAGCTGAACGGGTTGTAGTGCATGGATTTCCGAAAGTTGATGGTGTTCAGCGACTTGATGACGTAGCCGCCTTTTTCAAGCATCCTGCCGCACTCTACCAGCACCGTTCCTTTCGGGTCAGTCACAACATAGCTGCTGTGCATCTGCATCAGGTTTGGCTTCACGAAAAAGCGCGTCTTACCTGAGCCGGAACCGCCGATGACAAGGATATTTTTGTTGCGGGCGTATTTCGGCTGCTTTGGACGGCTGTTCATGGTCAGGAACTCCGTCTGCGTCAGAATGACATTGTTGGAAAACTCCGGGTCCATGTACGGCTTGATGTCCTCCGGCTTACCCCAGCGGGCAGAGCCGTACTCTTCGCCCTGCCGGAATTTCTTGCGGTTCTTACCCTTGACGTAAACTGCCAGCTTGAGCAACACGCCAGCCGACAGACCAATGAGCAGATCAACGGGATGAAAGCTGGGAAGCGGATTTGCAAAGGCTGTGCCGAACACGGCAAAACCGTTTGTCAGCTTGTCGATGAACGCTGTGCCGGGTGCAAGGCGGAACACAGCGGCAATCTTATCCGCAAAGTAGAAGGCGAAGACATACGGAAGATTCAGAAGAACGAGCTTCTTCACATCGGGCTTGTTCACAGCTCCACACTCCGATCCTTGGTCTTGACCTTAGCTTTCTCTTTGTGCTGCGCCTTGCTCTGTGCTTTCTCCTGATCCAGCTTGTGCCGGATGGACGGCTGTTCCTTCTGCTTGACAGTTTTGGCAGAGAACTCCTTGAAGGCGGCGGTCATGACATCAACGTCCCGTCCTTTGAAAAAGACAAGGTAGCTGGGCGGCTCAACGGAAACGTCCTTCTTGAGCGCAAAGTCCAGACCGTATTTGCTGGCAGTCCGCTCGAAAGACTTGATGTTGCCATCCGTCACTTCAATGTTGGAGATTGCGGCGTTCTGGCTCATCAGATGCTTGATGGACTGCTTGCCGCGATAGGTTTTGGGCTGCTGCATCTGCTTCTGCGCCTTCTCGATCTCCTGCACGAACTTGTCCAGTGCCTTTTTCAGCACCTCGGCTGAGATTTTGCCGCCCTTGATCATGATTGCAACAACTTTGGTGTTGACTTCATCCTGCATTGCGGCGTTTACCTCCTTTCCTTGGAATGATTATTGGGACTGCTGCCGAAGCTAAGGCGGCACAATCCGGCGATGGATGATTTTCATTTGCACTTGTCCTCCTTTCCGAGCAATGCTCACGATGGTATTCATTAAAGAGTGCCTTCACAAAGGCTATAATCGTAGGTCTTCGGCTTCTTTGACCCTGCCGATCTGTCCTGCCCGTAGAAATCATGATTGACGAGCGCGGAATAGTAATTGTCTATCGTCAGAGAGGCGTTATACAGAGCGGTTAAAAGGTATGCCCGGATATTGCGGATGTCTGACGGGTTCTTGTTCATTGCTTCCAGAACGTACTCTATGTGGCTGCTATTCAGCTTGAGAAAGCGGGACTTAACCACTTGCTGCGGCATATCCTCGCCATTGATACGGATGGTCGGAGCGGTAGAGCAGACGGCATCCAGCATGATGTCCATGATCTCCCGGAAGCGGTCTTTATCGAACTTCGGATCCTGACAGAGAATGTTGTAGTCAAGATTCTCTTTGATAATCTCTTCATACTCGCTTCGCTCATCCATCCTGTCCATCCCATCAAGATTGATGGATTGATAGTTCTTTGAGAGAGTATTTCTTTCTTGGGTAATTACTTGATCAGTATTTATTTGTGCGGACTTATCCCCGCGTGGATTATCCACATCTGGCTTCTCCACACATGGATTTTCCGTGTGTGGTATTTCCCGTTCTGGCGTGGACTCCTGCGGCTCTTCGTATATCTCAAAGATTGTGCTGCTCATCCTGCCTTTACCGTCTCTCTGCCGGTGCCGGACAAGGTAGCCGTGCTTTTCAAGCTCACGGAGCGCGGAGAGAATGGCATCCGGACCTTCCTTGCAGATTGCAGAAAGTCCCTTGGTTGAGAACTTCCAGCCATCATTGAACGAGAGCATCTTTGAGAGAAGACCGACCGCCTTGAGTGACAGGCTCTTGTCTCGGAGGTGGAAGTTCGCCATGACGGTATAGCCACGATTTTTATTTACGCGATAGACTGCCACGAAAATCACCTTGCCATCTTGGAAAGCAGTTCTTCGCCGCACTTTTTCTGGAACTTCATTCGGATGACCTCCTTGCCCTTCGGCGTGAAGTAGGTCTGAGAACCGGTGTAGCAGAACGTCACAAAATCGCGGACGATGAACAGTCCGGCATTGCTGTCCTTGTTGTAGGGAAGTAGCTGCCCGGAAGGAGAGCGGAACAGGTACTTTTCTTTGAGAAGGAACTGGACGAACTTGCGCTCCGGGATTTTCAGTTCCTTCGCCGTCGTTCGGATATTGGTGCAGTCATCCGGATTGATGAAGGCGTCGTAATAATCAGCTTTGGGCTTTGCCGTGATCAGCTCACACTCAAGAGCCTTTACGCGATTCTTTTCCAAAATCAACGCCTGAGCAAACTCTACAATGACCGCAGGTTCCTTCTGAATGCGTTCCAGAAGGGAGTCCGTCATGTAGCCGCCGGTCTTGCGAATGGTAGGAATGACCTCATCAAATACCCACAGTTCAAACTTTTCAGCCGCAGGAAGTTTGCTGCGAATAATTAGCCGATAAACGTCTCCTTCCGGGATGAAGTTGATACTCTGAACTTTCCCGCTGATAGGGGTAGAACGTTTCGTTATAGCCCTGCAATGGTCGTTGACCGCCTTGTTCGGGTTGGTGTAACCGAGTGCCTTTGCAACATCTGCTGCACAGAACAGAACTTTTTCTCCTTCGAGGATCGTTCTTACCTCACCAAACTGTTCATTCTTGAAGATTTCGATTTTGTTATCCATGACTGGCTTCCTTTCCGGCATCAGATGTGCCACTTTGATTTTTGAGGGTTGAAACGGGATTGCAGCAGTAGGGACACTCCGCAAACACGCAGGACTGATATTTCCAGAAGGGACGATGAAAGCGGCAGCTTCGGCACTCAGGGAGAATGCCATCCACACCGCTGTCATAATGCTCAAAGCCGGGTGTGGTCTGCATCAGCAATTCCAGTGCTTGCAGATCACCGGCTGTCATGCGTTTCATACTTAAAAACTCCTTTCTTTCGCCGCATCGCCAGCAAATATTGCGGCTTTTGGGCAACAAAAAAAGAGGGTTTGCTTCTTACTCCAAATTGGAGAAGAAACAAACCCTCTTCGTTTACGATGTAGTTCAGATGATTTCGCGGATGGTATGAATGACACCGAGCAGCAGCCCGATGAAGAAGGCAAGTCCTCCGATAAGACCGCCTATGATTAAGTTCAATGCGAAGATGCCGACTGAGCCGGAGATACCGTAGCCGCTGGGAACGAGCCAGAGGCACATCCTCCGGATGCCGAATGGAAAGCCGACGCAGATCCACATAAGGAAGTAGTCACATACGCCGTCAGGCATATAGATCGGCTTGAGAAATGACGCGAGGCAGAACGCAAGCGCGATTGGAAGCAGAACCTCCTTCAAGAAGACTTTGATAGCACCCACTATATCCTCCTTCTGCCGGAAGTGTGCAGCAGCACCCTCCGGCTTGCTTGATTATTGTGAAAGTCCTTTGTTTTCGGTCAAAAAAAGAAGGGACTAAGCCAGAATGCCTTGATTTTCAAGGTCTTTCTGATTTAGTCCTATTATCGCACAATAATCTTTTACGATAATGGTATCAATCTCGCCACTGCGCACACCATCCATCATTTTCTGAAAGCCCGGTCTGTCGAAATTGCTGCCTGTGTAACCATCATCCACAAAATCCATCACAGGCAGATTTTGCAGACTCTCTTTGTGGGAAATATACCGCTGGATCAGTTCTTTCTGGTTTTTGATGCTGTTGCTCTTGTCTTTTCCATCTTTACCCAAATCACCGTCTGCCCTTGAAATGCGCTGATACGCTGCAATCATTTTCCCGCACTCTCCTTTCCAAGGTCCGCAAACACATCTTGAAATCCAAATACAATGCGAATCCGCTTATCTGCACTCACTTCGATTCTCTGCACAAGGGATTTTACCAGCTGAGCATCAAATCCAAAGTCATCCAGATGCTCTTCCAAGTTGGAAGTCATATTCAGATATTCTCTGATCTGTTGTTCTACTTCCACCTTTTTGGCTTCTGCTCTCTGCAGTGCTGCTCGCAGGCCGTCATACTGTTTGGAATAATCTTCCCGAATCAATTGATAATCTTCAGAATCCACCACGCCTGCCACATAATCTGCATAAAGCTGTTCTCTTTTCTTTGCCATCCCGACAAGAAGAAGTTCAGTAACATGAGCGAGAAAATCAGTTGGGAAACCGTGATGGTCTACAACATCCTCAAAAACCTTGTTTACACCGGAACGCTGGTCAGCCGCAAGATGAAGTCCTGTGGTGTCGGCTCAAAAAAGCGTGTTGTCAATGAGCCGATCATCGTAGAAGGTACGCATGAAGCGATTATCAGCAAGGAAGACTTTGAGCTTGCTCAGAAGGTCATTCGAGGTGGAGGACGGAATCCCACGCGCAAGCAGCATGACTATCCGCTCAAGGGACTCGTCCGCTGCGGTAACTGTAAACGTGCTATGACACGCCGAAAGAACAAGGCTGGCATTCGATACTTCCAGTGCATTCACTCGGTCAACAACGGAAACACAGACTGTCCGGTTGGCAGGAGCTTTCCGGAAATGGATATTGAGAAGGTTGTCTTCCATGCCCTTACTCAGTTTCTTGCTTTGGCACAGAAGGAAGCAATACAGAACCGCGAAGTCGGTGATCTGCGGAAATCTGCCATCAAGGAATGTGCTGATAAAATCCGCACTCTGCAAAAGCAGAACGAGCAGAACAAGGCGTCCAAGCTGAGGCTCTACGAGAAGTATGCAGCCGGAAGCATCACGAAGGAGGCGTACATTCAGCAGAAGGCGGCAGCGGATGTGAAGATTGCTGAAAACGATGGAGCAATCCAGCGCAGTCACGAGCGGATGAAGGAGCTTGACTCCGAGACCGCCTGTTCAGATGAAAAGCTGGATGCGGTCTGCGAACAGTACGCCGACTGCAAAGCTCTGACCTATGAGCTGACCCACGCATTCATTTCTGCGGTCTACATTTACGATCTTGACAACATAGAAATCGTCTGGAAGTTCAAGGACTTCCTCACTACATCAGAAGGAGAAGCCAAATGAAAGTATTTCTTTATATCCGCGTTGCCTGTGCGGATCAGCTTGCGGCAGCAGACCAGCGGGAAGAGCTGGAACGCTATGCGAAGGACAAAGGCTATGAGGTGGCTGCTGCTGTGGCGGCAGACGGCATCTCCGGCGTCCATACGGAAGGTATCATGAACTTCCTGCTGAACGAAGCAAAGCGTCAGGACATCGGTACGATCCTCACCCGCGACACCTCGCGAATCAGCCGGGACACTTCCTCTTTCATGAGGTTTGAGCGAAAGTTCCGGGAGAACGGCATCCGGTTCGAGTATCTGTCCAAGCCTGACAACGAGCTTCCGGTCACTCCGATGATGGAGGCGTTTGAAGCGGCGTATAAGAAACGTCGCACAAAGAACGGCAAAAGAGCATAGAGAAAACTCAAGCCGTTCATGGGTGGTTGTCCACCTATGAACGGCTTGTAAATTCTCAAAATTTTTTTAGTCCCTACTTGACACAAGAAGACCTGTCTCGTTTTGGACGCGATTACATTGGTGTGGGCGAATACATGGAGCAGATTTTTCCACTACTGGGTGTCAGGCTCATCTCCGTCAATGACAACTATGACAGCAGCAATTATAATGGTACAACCTTGGGGATGGATTTGGTTGTCAGCAACCTGGTAAACACCATGTACTGCCGAGATGCAGGAAAGAAACTTCGGACAGCCAACCGAGTGAAGTGGCGCAAGGGTATTTCTACAGCGTCTGCTGCACCGTTTGGTTATCAGTTTGACCCGAATAGAAAAGGATCATATATCATTGACCCTCCAGCGGCAAAAATTGTCCGTCGCATTTTTGACCTTGCGATTCTGGGATTGGGAACGCGAGAAATAGCGATGGCATTGAATGATGAAAATGCTCCTGTGCCGAGTGTTTATAACCGGGAGCATAAGGCGTATGGAAAAGAAACGACTTACACGATTGCACCTGTGATTCTTTGGGATAGTTCTCGCGTCTGGAAGATTCTCACGGCTTATGTGTACACCGGAGCGATGGTTCTGGGAAAAAGTCAAAGATTGATTTCCGGCAAGAAAATCATTCGCATTGTTCCAAAAGGGCAACAATACATTACGGAAGGAACCCATGAAGCTATCGTCAGCCGGGAAGAATTTGAAAAAGCGCAGCTTGTCATAAGAAATAACGGACATAGAGTAGTGATGGGAAGCGTGGATTTTCCCCTTAAGGGAAAAATTCGATGCGGTAATTGCAGACGAGTCCTGGGATATGACTACAAACAGGCTTCTCCCATATTCTGGTGCAGAGAGGGAATGGAACTTATCGGTCAGACCCAATGTTCATCGGAAATATATCAGGCCAGTGATATTGAAAATGCAGTGTTTCAGGCATTAAAAAAGAACTTTCTCTATTGGACTCACTCTATAGTGATATTAAAAAGGAAGAACAGAGCTTAAAAGAAGCCAGTAGAAAGGCAAGCCGCCGAAAAACTTTGATGGAGCAGGAACTGAAAAATCTGAAAGGTGAGAAGATGCGGATGTATGAGGAGTACGCGGCAGGAACGCTCTCCCTGGACAATTATAAGAGCAAAAAACTGGAATGCGATAGGAAGATTGCAGAAGTGCAGGACAAAATCGAACAATTCAAAGCGGAAGAATCTGTCAAGAGCGTTGTTCCAGGGACGGTGCGGGCAGCAGCAGAACAGGCAGAAAATTTTCTGCACGGCACGAGACTTACGGCAAGCATGGTGTCAGCCTTCATTGAAAATGTTTATGTGCATGAGGGTGGGCGTATCGTAGTACGGTTTAAATATGAGCAGAGTATACAGGATGCCGTGAGAGCATTACACACAGAATGAATTTCAAAAAGGCGAAGTTGCCCATGATACAACATCAAAGAGTATGTTATAATATGGGCAACAGACCAACCGGAAGGAGAAGGACGAAATGAGTATAACCCGAAAGCTGGCAAAACTGATATTGACCTTATTGACCCTGCCGCTACTCGTCGTAGTATGGCTACTGAAATGGTTCGTGACGTTCCTTCATTGCTGTTCGGCATGGATATTCTATCTGCTGGGCAGTGTGCTGCTGGCAACAGCAGTGCTTTCGTTCCTGATGAAACAATCGCAGGGGATAGAAGCACTTCAAATGCTGATCGGTGGATTTGTGATTTTTATGATTCCGCAGGTGGTCGGCAGTGTGGTGGTATTTTTGGAACTGGCAACAGCAACGATTCGGCAAGTATGGTACATATAAGGAGAGGTGAAACCTAGAAAATGAAATTAGCAGCGATTCATCATGTAGCAATCATCGTTTCAGATTATGAGAAATCGAAAGACTTCTATGTGAATAAGCTGGGATTTGAGATTGTACGAGAAAACTTCCGTGAAGAACGGAATGACTGGAAACTGGATTTGCGTGTTGGTGAGGGTGCTGATGCGATTGAGCTGGAGATCTTCGCAGAGCCGAACCCACCTAAGCGCGTGAATCGACCGGAAGCCTGCGGACTACGGCATTTGGCGTTCCGGGTGGATGATGTGGAAGCCACTGTAGCAGAACTGGAACAGATGGGGATAGGATGTGAACCGATTCGATTTGACAGCTACACCCAAAAGAAGATGACATTTTTCTTTGATCCAGATGGTCTGCCATTGGAACTGCATGAATAAATGCTTGGAGAATAACAATAGGATGGTGAGCAAAATTGGCAAGATGGGAACGAGAAGGGATTCCGCATAAAGGATGGAAAGAAATAGGAATAGAAGATTTGGGTGAGGATTTAGAATTTGGCGATGACGTAGAATACGAACAGTGCGAAATGTGTGGACAAGAGAAAATACGCTACGTTCACATTTTACAGCATTCTGATTTTAATGGCGAACTGCGTGTGGGATGCGTATGCGCAGAACACATGACGGACGATTATATCAACCCTCAAAAGTCTGAGAGAGAACTAAAAAATCGCTTGAATCGCAAGAAAAATTTTATGCGCAGAGAATGGCAGGAACGCGCGCAAGGAAAATATGTGCTACGGTATAAGGGCGAAAATATAACGATTATGAAAAGTAAGTTTGGAGCAGGTTGGGGTGTTCTCTATGGAGGACAAAGTGTGTTTCGATATAATAATCGTAGAATTGATGATTTTCATACGGCTAGGCTAATTGCATTTGACCTTTTTGATGAGCAATATGAATCCAGAGGAGAAGTTCAGCCATATTGGGATGGTATGCGCTGGCTTTATTATTAAAGCTGTACGCTGATGGAAAAGTAAACAAAAGGTAACACCCGTCTAGGTGAGAGGATGTAAATCTTCTCGACTAGGCGGGTGTTTCATTCCGTAGGAATGGGAAGGTTACAGATTGAAAAGGTCTAACTAGCTACCGAGCAGCTATGCAGAAAAGTGGTTGCAGCGACTTCTTGATCTAAGGTGGATATCGAGTTTCAGCTACCACAAACGAAGGCTCACATAAACCACAGACAGCACCCAGGAGGATTCGAGGGTGCGTCTGCAGCTTATGCGGGCTTTTTTTATTTTGTGATTTTAATACGGATGGATGTTAAATTCCAAAGCTGACAAGAGTGGCCTTTAACTCCCTCGCCGTGCGGATAATGATTTCCTGCTCAGTTTCGTTGCAGTCTAATAAGAGGCGATGTAAATCGGAATCAGAGGAAGAAAGAGAATAATCGAGGCTGTCAACCAGTAACGCATCGACAGAAATATGTAGAGCATTGGCGAGATCAACCAAGATTGGCAAACTGGGGGTCTTGACTCCGTTTTCAAGATAGGCAATATATTCACGACTACAGTTGGTCAAATCGGCAAGCTTTTCCTGAGTCATGCTGAACTTTAAACGATAAAAACTGATTCGTTTACCTAAAGCAATGCGATTAACGGACATAGAAAACATTCCTTTCTTACGCCCGCATAAGACATTACCATTATTTACGCTTTTAGTCGTAATAACAAGAAGAGAATAATGAGTTCAGAGTACATAAGTGTTCACCCTCATCAATCGTGTATTCTGAAAGCAAAATGTAAACCACCTGTTTACATTCTGGAGCACGTGTAAACAGGTGGTTTACAGAAAAAATCATCTGAAAAGAGTATAATAAAAGCATGAAATCAAGCTGCGAAAATAAAGTGGGGAAAACGAAATGGAACGGCTGCTGACACTGTATAGCGAAGTTCAGTCAACGGATGTACGGTGGCTGTGGTATCCCTTTATTGCAATCGGAAAAATCACACTGCTGCAGGGTGATCCCGGCGATGGAAAATCTACCATGATGATGAATCTGATTGCGGAACTTTCAACAGGAGGTAAGACCCCGGACGGATGCAAAATTGGTGCGCCGCAAAAAGTGATTTATCAGTGCTCAGAGGATGGCGTTTCAGACACGATAAAGCCCCGTCTGGAACGCTGCGGAGCAGACTGCGGGAAGATCGCTTTCATCAATGAAGAAGTCTATAACGGCCTTACATTGGACGATGAGCGCATCCGTCAGGCAATCATTGAATTCCGGCCTCGATTGGTCGTGATCGATCCGATTCAGGCTTATCTTGGCAGCGATTCGGATTTGCAAATCGCAGGCAGAGCGCGGAAACTCATGCGCCGCCTTGGAATGTGGGCTGCTGGTTACGACTGCGCTATCGTTCTGATTGGACACCTCAACAAAAAAGAAGGCTCCAAAGGGCTGTACCGCAGCCTGGGAAGCATTGATGTTGTGGCAGCAGCACGAAGTGTCCTGCAGGTGGAACGGGATGCCGAGAACCGTGATATAAGAATCGTACATCAAATCAAAAACAGTCTTGCGCCTACGGCAGAAGACATCCGCTTTTCCATTTCTGCCGACAAGGGCTTTCGATGGCTGGAATGCAGGCCACAGCTTTTTGAAAAACAACAGCCGGACGCCGAACCTAAATTTGATACAGAGCAACAGAAAGCTGCCTACTGGATCAAGCATTTTCTTGAAAAAGGCGATATGAGCGCGAATGAAATTTATTGCCGTCTGGACAATGAGGGTGTCAGCAAACGAGTGGCACGGATGGTAAAAACAGAAATGGGAATCCACTGCTACCAGAAAAAGCGGAGATGGTATTGGAGTGTTCAGCCGGAAGAAGGTGCTGTGAATGGACCACAGGTATAAAGTTGGCGGCTATGTGAAACTTGCAAAATTGTGGGAGCGCTCTAAGGATGCAGCAGTAGCCTATCACAGTTCCTACTATGCTGAAAAGTTTAAAACTGATAGCGATAAAAAGCTGGTTGGTGTTTATATTGACATCACAGGGAATAAGGAAATTTATAAACGCCCGGAAATGGTGCATCTGCTCAAAGATTGCAAAAATGGTTCCATAAATCTGATTTTCTCGCAGACAAGGGCCTATCTTGCAGCAAATACCTGTGATTTCTGTTTTTTGCTGAAATATCTGTTTGACTTGCCGATGCGAGTGGATATTGTTACAGACGATGATGACCAGAGAATCGACACCATTCTTGACGTTGATAACCAGCGGCAGAGTCTGAAAGATTTGGCTGAAAAATATACATCGATCCGAAGGAAAGATTATCTTGAGTGGAGAATCCGACTGGAACATGAAATGACAAAGGCTGAAAAAAATGAACGTGGAAGGACAGTATAATCCAAAAGACGTAGAGTGTATTCCGGTAGAAAACCTTGAAGTGCTGCCGAGTGGGGCAGACTGGCAGAGCCGACATCTGGAATCTGAAAGGCGAAAAGCAGAGATTCGTGACAGAATCCATAAGCAGACAGAACAGGGGCAGAAAACGGCAAAAGATTACTTTCGTCCGGCGAAACCGACACCGTCGATTTACGACAGCGACCTGAAGCGTGTGGCGGTTTATGCCCGTGTCAGCACTTCCAGCGAAGAACAGATTTCTTCCATTGAAAACCAGACTCTATATTACACCAAAAAGATTGCAGAAACGGAAAACTGGAATTTGCAGGATATTTACAGCGATGAAGGAAAATCGGGTACTTCACTGCGGAAACGGGATGCGTTTAAGCGCATGATGCGAGATGCCAAAGACCAGAAGATGGACTTGATTATCTGTGCCAGCATTTCGCGGTTTGCGCGAAATTTTTCGGATTGTATGACGCAGATTGCAGCATTGAAAACCATGCACCCGGCACATCCCATTGGCGTGTACTTTGAAACTGAAAACATCTACACGCTGAATCCAAGCAGCCAATATAGTTTGGACATTCAAGCACTTCTGGCAGATTGGGAATCGGGCAACAAGAGTCGCCGGATGATCCTTTCGTATGACCAGCGTATTATGACAGGCCAGTACCCGGTGGCCGACCTGATGGGATATCGGCATACGAAGGATGGACGGTTGGTAATTGAGCCGGAAGAAGCAAAGACGGTGCGGTTTATTTTTCTGGCGTTTATCCAGGGCTATAACTACGATCAGATCGCGGCAGTGCTGACACAGAAAAAGCGCAGCACCCTGCGCGGTAGGCAGGAGTGGAACGGCATGATGGTGGCAAACATCATGAAAAATGAACGCCGCTGGGGTGATCTGGAAGCTAGGAAGAGCATTGTGGTAGATTACAAACTGGGCAAGGTCACGAAGAATAACGGCAATCGCTGCTCTGCCTATGTCCCGGAACATCACGAAGCGATTGTTTCCCCAGAAATCGCACGAGCTGCACATCTTGTGGCATCCAGCAGCAAAAAGTGCGGGGTGCAGGATATTGTGGTAATCCGGCAGGGAGCATTGAAAGGCTTTGTGGGCATCCATCCGAACTGGAGCGGCATCAATGCTGAAAGTATCCGCAGCCTTTGCCTGAGCACCTATCTGCCGGAAGAGGTGATGAAACTGAACGATATAGCAGAGATGAGGGCTGGGGCAACACTGGGAAAGGCACTTCAATCTGAATATATGACGGTTTCAGGTACTTGCTTTATCAACCAGAGTAGCCCGGTTATGACGATTTCTAAAAATGGAATCCGTTTCAGCAAGGCCTGCCATAGCCGGTTGGACGACTGCGAGTATGTGGAACTGCTCTATCATCCGATTCTGCAGGTCGTGATTTTGCGAAAGAGCGATCATGGCTCTTCAACGGCGATGCACTGGCAAGATGACAATGACGTTCATAGTGCCTTTTCAGCCAGAGCATTTTCTGGACTGGTCTTCCAAACATTGAACTGGAGAAGGAATTGCCGCTACCAGTGCCGTGGTATCTGCCGGGGTCAGGGAAATGCAAAATTTCTGATTTTTGAATTAGATGAGTCCCGGATTTTGACTGGGAAAAATCAGTATGAACAAGAAAATTGTTCGATGAATCTGAAATGCCGGTTATATCGGAGTAAATGGGTTCAGAGCATTACAGTTAATGATGTGATGGAATCTGGCCAAGTCGTAGAAAATCCCATGATTGGTGCAATTCCAAGCAAAAATGAAGTTCAACGTGAACTGGATGATCTTTTGATGTCGATGTAGGAGGAACTTATAGAATGGAAGAAAAAAGCAGTGCGCAGGAACTGAGCGTTCGGGAAATCTCCTTGATTCGTGAACTTGCACAGATACGGAAAGAACATAAAAGAGAACTGGAGTACGAAAAGTTCGATGGCTATGAACTTCCGCCGCGCACCCAGTTTTCCATGCTGAATAAACCTGCAGTGAGCATAAAATATGGTGTTATGAAATTTAATATGGCATGCATTCGGCTTTTTGAAGGAATCAAGTATGTCCTTCCGATTTTGCACCCTAATAAGAAGCGGCTTGCGTTGATTATGTGCCCGGAAGAGGACAGCGCGTCTGTTGAATGGGCACGACAGAAAGGCGAAAACTGGGTGAATAAGGATATTACATCATTGGAATTTGTAGAAAATATCTTCAGGCTCATGAACTGGAATCGGGAATGCCGTTATAAAGTGCTTGGACGAGTGGCTAATTCAGATCAGGGCCTTTGTATGTTGTTCGATCTGGAAGAAGCAATCATGTTCACACCGAAGCCACAGGAATATGCGGACCCGCTTACTGGCGAAATGAAGAAAAAACAGATGAAATTCTTCCCGGATACTTATAGGAATCGCATCGGAAAATCTTATAATGACTACATTGCAGATCATCAGATGAACATGTTTGAGGATTTTATTGGATATCAGGGGTCAGCAGTATTGGATGAGCCAGTACGGGAGGAAGATTCATTTTCAAAAGAGTCGATGTCCCAAGAAAGCGAAATCTCTGAAAATATATTACTGCCGGATTTAGCAAAACAGTCTGAAAGTATAGAACAGCAGAGCGGTGAGATTGCTGAGAGAGGAATGCCAACATGAGTTCTGAGCGAATTATGAATTTGCTGGTGACGATTCCGGCGGAAAGTCGGAGAATGAATGTGGGGAAAGATGTTATCCGTATTCTTGGAAGTCCGGCCTATATTTGCATTTTGCAGAGGAAAGATCGGCAGTCTATTGCAATTACGCCATGTGCTGCCGAACATCCAATGTCCTTTAAGGTCCCGGACAGGCTGCTGACCGACGGACAGTGCCGGATGAGGATCAATGGAGTACAGTTCGTCCAGGCGTTATTAGAGGCAAATGGTCTTGCTGCAGGGAAAGACTATCAGTTTAAGGGAAGGTATGAAGCTGAGAAAAACGCAGTTATCATATCGCTTGAAAAAGATGAACGGGAATGTTAGAAAAGACGGAAAAATCTGGAATACAGGTGTGGCACTATTGAAATATTTTGCTGGCCTGAATTCAAATCAGAATGGGCAATATGGACAAATCTATGCTGAAAAGTTTACATCTGCCTGCTTGATATGCAAGGTGTTTTATGGTAAGATGAAAGCACAATAGGGATAGTATATGCTCCTGTTGACCCTGCTGTAAGGAAGTGAATGCCGATGGAAAATCAGCTTGCTCATGCGATAACGCAGACGGAATACGATTTGAGTTATGATAAGGCTGCCAAGAAGCTGCTGGCCAACAAACAGATTCTGGCGCAGATTATGAAGAACTGCGTGAATGAGTACAGTGCCTGCTCCGTAGACGAAATTGCAGAGAAGTATATCGAAGGAACTCCAGAAGTGGGTACAGTTGGCGTTCATGTTGATGATACAAACAGACCCAAGAAAACTTCTGACGTAATTGCTGGTAGCAATAATGAGGATTCTACGCTGACTGAGGGAACCATCAATTATGATGTTCGGTTCGATGCAATCGCACCAGCATCAGAAGGTTCTGCTGAACAGAAAGATGTGATACGTCTTATTATTAATGTGGAGGCGCAGACGGCTTTTAATCCGGGATACCCGTTGACAAAGCGAGCAATCTATTATTGCAGCAGGATGATCTCCGCACAGCATGGTCCGATATTCACGAACTCGGAGTATGGGAAAATCCGAAAGGTGTACTCTATCTGGGTTTGTACACACCCAACCAAGGAGTTCCAAAACACTCTGATTCGTTATTCTATCCGACCAGAGCAGTTGATTGGAAACGCTGTTGAAAAATCGGAAAACTACGACTTGATGAGTGTTGTAACGATTTGTCTTGGAGAACCGGGTACGGAAAACTATACAGGTATTGTGAAATTTATGGATGTGCTGCTCTCTTCTTCCAGAGCAGCTACTGAGAAAAAGAAAATTCTTGAAGAAGAATTTGGCGTTGCAATGAACGAAGAACTGGAAAGGGAGGTGCTTGTTATGTGCAACCTTAGTCAGGGCGTAAAGGCCGAAGGTAGAGAAGAAGGCATCAACATTGGTGAGATGCGGATGCTGGTTAAACAGGTAAGAAAAGGCCGTGTGACGATTGAAGAAGCAGCGGAAGATGCTGGAATGACAGTAGAGGAATTTAAGAAAGTGATGGAAAACACCCCGCTGCAGGCGGTCTAAGATAAAAAGCATATAGAGTAAAATGTAAAGCCCTACAAGGCTCAGATCGGTTCGATACCGATTGAAAGCCTTGTAGGGCTTATTTTTTTGGCGTTTTTTCAATTTTATTTGTGAAAAATGTTGTCCAAGACTTGACATCGGCCGGCATTGATTGGCAGCGCGAGAAATGGCAATCAGGACTTGGTTCTAAGTTTATCCACCAAGGCGAAAAAAATGCTGCGAAATATGCGGACGAGGTCATTGTTCTGAGCAAAGGCGTGCAGGATTATTTTAAGGAAACTTATGGAAGAGAAACGCACTTTATCCCTAATGGCGTGAATGAAAAACTATAAAATCGCTGTGGCCGGCACGGGATACGTCGGGCTTTCCTTGGGAGTGCTGCTGGCGCAGAACCATCAGGTAGTGGCAGTCGATATTGTGCAGGCTATGAAGGTGTCTACCATAAAGTTTCAGTTGAAGCGAAATAAGTGAGTAGCCCATGACAGGTCTACATAAAAGATTCAGTGGTGGTCGGAAGATGATCACTGTGAGAAAAATGATAACTACAGTGTGATGAACACACTGTTTGATATAGATAAACCCCGCCGATGTATTGCATCGGCGGTTAGATATAAAAATTTGTGAGAGGAATATAGCGGAATGAAGTTTTTTATAACGGGCGTAGGCGGTCAGTTGGGTCATGATGTGATGAATGAGCTATTGAAGCGTGGTCATGAAGGCGTCGGTTCGGATATTCAGGAAAACTACAGCGGCGTGGCAGATGGTTCTGCAGTAACAAAAGCACGGTATATGGCCCTGGATATTACTGATAAGGACGCTGTAGAGAAAGTAATTACAGAAATAAATCCAGATCAAGAAGAACGAAAAGAGCAGCCAACATAGAAGTCAGAATTTTCTTTTTTCCCCTTTAGCAGAGATGGCTTCTGAGACCAAAATGTGACCCAGTAGGGCACATTTTAAGGAACAAGTGACCTGCTGGGTCACAGAAAAATTATCTGATATCCATGAATATGTGGGGGGGTGACTCCGGATTTTCTGGATGTATTGGAGGAAGGCTTCAAAGAATTCTTTGAAAAAGAAGTGTCGAATAATCCTCTGAAAGCAGAATATTTTCAGGAAGTATAAGGCGAGCGGCTATGCTGGTGTGAAAGCAATTTTTGAGCGGGATCAGCGGAACCAGAAGTTCATATGGGGAATGTATGACCGCATTTGCGGAATGTTCTGCCGGAAAACACGGTAAAGCTGCGGCTTTCGGTCAAAATACACACATTTCCGTGCATCAGCGGCAAATGTTTGTTAAACTATTATCTATTTTGCAACCTTGCAATGTGCACGGTTTTTGTTTATAATAGTAGAGTAACGGGGCAAGATCCCCCGAATGCGAGCGAAACTCTAGTTCAGAAATTAAAACTTGAGAGGAGTTTATTACCATGGGTTTAGGTAAGAAGACGATCGACGATCAGAACTACTGCGGCAAGAAGGTGCTTGTCCGTTGCGATTTCAACGTCCCGATGAAGGACGGTGTGATCACCAACGAGAACCGCATCAACGCAGCTCTGCCCACCATCCAGAAGCTGGTCAACGATGGCGCAAAGGTCATCCTGTGCAGCCATCTGGGCAAGCCCAAGAACGGCCCCGAGGCAAAGTTCAGCCTGGCACCCGTTGCTGTGGCTCTGAGCGCAAAGCTGGGCAAGACCGTTGTGTTTGCTGACGACGACAACGTTGTGGGCGAGAACGCAAAGGCTGCTGTTGCTGCCATGAACAACGGCGATGTCGTTCTGCTGCAGAACACCCGCTTCCGCAAGGAAGAGACCAAGAACATGCCTGAGTTCAGCGAAGAGCTGGCTTCTCTGGCTGATGCATATGTTGACGATGCATTCGGCAGCTGCCACCGTGCACACTGCTCCACTGCAGGTGTCACCGACTTCATCAAGGATACCGCTGTTGGTTACCTGATGGAGAAGGAGATCAAGTATCTGGGCAACGCTGTGAACGATCCCGTTCGTCCCTTCACCGCTATTCTGGGCGGCGCAAAGGTCGCAGACAAGCTGAATGTTATCTCCAACCTGCTGGAGAAGGTCGATACCCTGATCATCGGCGGCGGCATGGCTTACACCTTCGTCAAGGCTCAGGGCTACGAGGTCGGCAAGAGCCTGTGCGACGATTCCAAGCTGGATTACTGCAAGGAGATGATGGCCAAGGCTCAGGAGAAGGGCGTGAAGCTGCTGCTGCCCGTTGATGCTGTCTGCATCAAGGACTTCCCCGATCCCATCGACGCTCCGGTTGAGACCACTGTTGTTCCCGTCACCGCGATCCCGGCTGACATGGAAGGCTGCGACATCGGCCCCGAGACCATGAAGCTGTTTGCCGATGCTGTCAAGGCATCCAAGACCGTTGTGTGGAACGGCCCCATGGGCGTGTTCGAGAACCCCACTCTGGCAGCTGGCACTCTGGCAGTTGCCAAGGCTATGGCTGAGAGCGATGCTACCACCGTGATCGGCGGCGGCGACAGCGCAGCAGCTGTGCAGCAGATGGGTCTGGGCGACAAGATGACCCACATCTCCACCGGCGGCGGCGCTTCTCTGGAGTATCTGGAGGGCAAGGAGCTGCCCGGCATCGCAGTCATTCAGAACGCATAATCTGATCCCGGCATCATAATGGGTGCGGCGGCTTTAGCGCCGCCGCATCTTTTTGTTTGTGCAGAGCTTTCTGCACGATAGCACGATAGAAGGTAAATAAAGGAGATAGAGTATCATGGATAAGGCAAAGCGTAAGGCTATCATTGCAGGCAACTGGAAGATGAACAAGACTGCCTCCGAGGCTGCTGTTCTGGTGGACGAGCTGGTCCCCGCAGTGCAGGACGCAGGCTGCGAGGTGGTCATCTGCACCCCGTATACCGATCTGGTCACCGCTGTGGAAAAGACCAAGGGCACCAACATCCATGTGGGTGCTGAGAATGTTCACTTCGAGAAGTCCGGCGCTTTCACCGGCGAGATCAGCGCTGACATGCTGGTAGATCTGGGCGTGGAGTACGTCATTGTGGGCCACTCTGAGCGCCGCCAGTACTTCGCCGAGACCGACCAGACCGTGAACAAGCGCGCTCTGGCTGCTCTGAACGCCGGTCTGAAGGTCATCATCTGCGTGGGCGAGAGCCTGCAGCAGCGCGAAGAGGGCGTGACCGAAGAGCTGGTGCGTATGCAGACCAAGATCGCTCTGCGTGATGTGACCGCTGAGCAGATGGCAAATGTTGTGATCGCTTACGAGCCCATCTGGGCCATCGGCACCGGCAAGACCGCTACCGCCGATCAGGCTGAGGAAGTCTGCGGCCAGATCCGCAAGGTGATCGGCGAGGTGTACGGCGAGGCAGTTGCCGAGGCTACCACTGTCCAGTACGGCGGCAGTATGAACGCCAAGAACTGCGAGGAGCTGCTGAGCAAAAAGGATGTGGACGGCGGCCTGATCGGCGGCGCATCCCTGAAGGCTCCCGACTTTGCAGTGATCGTCAACGCAGCCACCAAGGGCTGATCGACGGTTTAAATCAGCTGTTTCAGCGCCCGGCTGCGCCGCATTTTCAGCGCTGTGCCGGGCGCTGATTTGTTAAATTCAAAGGAGATTCAATTTTATGGCAAAGAAACCTGTTCTTCTGTGCATCATGGATGGCTTCGGCTGGGTGCCGGAGGAGACCTTCGGCAACGCCGTGGTCGCCGCAAAGAAACCCCACCTCGATGCTCTGATGGCAAAATATCCCATGACCACCATCAACGCTTCCGGTATGGCCGTCGGTCTGCCCGAGGGCCAGATGGGCAACTCTGAGGTTGGCCACACCAACATGGGCGCTGGCCGCATCGTGTACCAGCAGCTCACCCTCATCACCAAGTCCATCAAGGACGGCGAGATGCTCCAGAACCCGGTTCTGGTCAAGAACATGAAGGCTGCCATCGATGCCGGCAAGGCCATCCATCTGATGGGTCTGGTGGGCACCGGCGGTGTGCACAGCCACGCAGACCACTGGTTCGGCGTGCTGGAAATGGCAAAACATCTGGGTGCAAAGAACGTTTACCTGCACTGCATCACTGATGGCCGTGATACCGACCCGCACTCCGGCAAGGGCTTCCTGGCCGACCTGCAGGCCAAGCTGGACGAGCTGGGCATCGGCAAGATCGCCAGCGTCTCCGGCCGTTACTACGCCATGGATCGCGATAACAACTGGGATCGTGAAGAGAAGGCATATGCTGCCTTTGTCTACGGCGAGGGCAATCATGCCGCCAACGCTGCCGAGGCCATCGAGGCATCCTATGCAGCAGACAAGACCGACGAGTTCGTTCTGCCCTGCGTCACCTGTGAGGGCGGCCGCGTGCAGGATGGCGACACCGTCATCTTCATGAACTTCCGCCCCGACCGTGCCCGCCAGATGACCCGTATCTTCTGCGACGATGCGTTCACCGGCTTTGAGCGCCGCGGCGGCCGCAAGCAGGTGAACTATGTCTGCATGGCCGAATACGATGCCACCATGCCCAACTGCGAGGTCGCCTATCCGCCTGTGGAGCTGAAGAACGTTCTGGGCCAGTACCTGTCCGAGAATGGCAAGACTCAGCTGCGCATTGCCGAGACCGAGAAGTACGCTCATGTCACCTTCTTCTTCAACGGCGGCGTGGAGGCTCCCTACGAGGGCGAGGACCGCTGCGTGATCCCCAGCCCGAAGGTCGCCACCTATGACCTGAAGCCCGAGATGAGCGCCCCCGAGGTTGCTGCCGAGTGCGTCAAGCGCATCGAGAGCGGCAAGTACGATGTGGTGATCCTGAACTTCGCAAACTGCGATATGGTCGGCCACACCGGCGTGTTCGATGCTGCGGTCAAGGCCGTGGAAGCCGTTGACACTGCTGTGGATCAGGTGGTCACTGCTGTGCTGAATGCAGGCGGCTGCGCCTTCATCACCGCCGACCACGGCAACGCCGAGAAGATGATGAACCCGGACGGCACCCCCTTCACCGCACACACCACCAATGTGGTGCCCTTTGTGGCTGTTGGCTGCGGCGATGTGAAGCTGCGTGAGGGCGGCTGCCTTGCCGATATCGCTCCCACCATGCTGCCGTATATCGGTCTGCCCGTGCCTGCTGAAATGACCGGCAAGAGCATCATTGTGGAGTAATTGACCGTTAAAATGGCCGACGCGTTCGCTTTGGCTATGAATAGCGGAATTGTTATTCTTATATTTACAGCTCTGGAAAATCTGCGGATTTTCCAGAGCTGTTTTTTCACGTGAAAAGCCGATAAGATAAACTGCGTTTTTGGGTTTCGACCCCATTCTAAATCAAAAACTTTTCTTTTTTTCCCATCCGTGCTACAATAAAAATGAATTTTTGATTGTAGGAGAAGCGGATGGAAACAACGCATAAACAAATCGTTCTGGGCATCCTTGCCCATGTGGACTCCGGCAAGACCACCCTTTCGGAAGCCATGCTCTACCGCTCCGGCGCGATCCGCAAGCTGGGCCGCGTGGATCACAAGGATGCCTTTCTGGATACCGACACGCTTGAAAAAGCGCGCGGCATCACCATCTTTTCTAAGCAGGCCCTGTTGACAGCGGGCAATACGGATATCACATTGCTGGACACCCCCGGCCATGTGGATTTTTCCACCGAGACAGAGCGCACCCTGCAGGTGCTGGACTATGCTGTGCTGGTGGTAAGCGGCACCGACGGCGTGCAGAGCCACACCGAGACGCTCTGGCGGCTGCTGCGGCGCTACCATGTGCCCACCTTTGTGTTCGTGAACAAGATGGACCTGCCCGGCAAGAGCAGGGAAGAGCTGCTCGCCCAGCTGAACCACCGTCTGGGCGAGGGCTTTGTGGCCTTTGATGTGCCGCAGGCCGACCGGGACGAAGCACTGGCTCTGTGTGACGAAAACCTGATGGATCGGATGCTGGATGCCGGGCAGTTGACCGATGCGGACCTCATCCCGGCCGTTGCACGCCGGCATGTGTTCCCGTGCTGGTTCGGTTCGGCGCTGCGGCGTACCGAAAACGATGCACTGGAAAGCGTGGACGCTCTGATGGACGGCATCGACCGCTATACCCGTCCGGCTCCCGCGCTGGATGCCTTTGGCGCCAAGGTGTTTAAGGTGTCGCAGGATGAGCAGGGCACGCGCCTGACATGGCTGCGCGTGACTGGCGGCGAACTGAAGGTAAAGGCCCAGCTCTCCGGCGAAGCAGATGGTGAGCCGTGGGAGGAAAAGGCAAACCAGCTGCGGCTGTACTCCGGCGTAAAGTATACGCTGGCGGAAGCCATCGGCCCGGGGCAGGTGTGCGCCGTCACCGGCCTGACCAAGGCGCGCCCGGGCGAGGGCCTTGGCGCGGAACGCGACAGCGATGTGCCGGTTCTGGAACCGGTGCTAAGCTATCAGGTGCTGCTGCCGGAGGGGGCTGATGTGCACGCGGCACTGGGCAAGCTGCACCGGCTGGAAGAAGAGGAGCCGCAGCTCCATGTGGTATGGAACGAGACTTTGGGCGAGATCCATGTGCAGCTCATGGGCGAGGTGCAGCTGGAAGTGCTGCGCAGTTTGCTGGCAGAGCGCTTTGGCCTGAACGTGGAGTTCGGCCCCGGCGGCATTCTGTACAAGGAGACCATCACGGAGCCTATGGAGGGCGTGGGCCACTACGAGCCGCTGCGCCACTATGCGGAGGTGCATGTCAAGCTGGAGCCCCTGCCCCGCGGCAGCGGGATGCAGTTTGCCGCCGACTGCCGGGAAGAAGTGCTGGACAAGAACTGGCAGCGCCTTGTGCTGACCCATCTGGAAGAAAAGCAGCACCTTGGCGTGCTGACCGGTGCGCCGCTGACGGACGTGAAAATCACCCTCATTGCAGGCCGCGCCCATCTTAAACACACGGAGGGCGGAGATTTCCGGCAGGCCACCTATCGCGCGGTGCGGCAGGGCCTGATGCTGGCCAAAAGCCAGCTGCTGGAGCCATGGTATGCCTTTCGGCTGGAAGTGCCGGTGGAGAACCTTGGCCGTGCCATGACCGATATCCAGCGCATGGAGGGCAGCTTTGACCCGCCAGAGAGCGGGGAAGAGGCTGCTGTGCTCACCGGTTTTGCACCGGTGGCCACCATGCGCAGCTACCCCATGGAGGTGGTGGGCTATACCCGGGGCCGGGGACACCTGACCCTGACGCTGGACGGCTACCGGCCCTGCCACAATGCGGCGGAGATCATTGAAGCCGTGGGCTACGAGCCGGAGCACGACCTTGACAACCCGGCAGATTCGGTGTTCTGTGCCCATGGCGCGGGCTTTGTGGTGCCTTGGGATCAGGTGCGCAGCCACATGCATGTGGACAGCGGCTGGGGAAAAAGCAAAAGCCCGGAGCAGGAGACGCAGGCCGTGCCCCAGCGCCGGACAGCGGCTTACCGCGCAACACTGGAAGAGGATGCCGAGCTGCTCAAAATCTTCGAGCGCACCTATGGCCCCATCAAACGGGACCCGCTGGCGGCATTCCGCCCGGTGCAAAAGCGGGAACGCCCGGATTTTGATGCCCAGCAGTGGGAAATCCTGCCCGAATATCTGCTGGTGGACGGCTACAATATCATCTTTGCGTGGGATGAGCTGAACGCCCTTGCAAAGGACAGTCTGGAAGCGGCCCGTCACAAACTGATGGATATTCTGTGCAACTATCAGGGCTACCAGAAGTGCAATCTTATTCTTGTATTCGATGCCTATCGTGTGCCGGGCAGCCCCGGCAGCATTGAGCAGTACCACAATATCCATGTGGTCTACACCAAGGAAGCCGAAACCGCCGATATGTTCATCGAGCACGTTACTCATGAGATCGGCAAGGGGCGGCGGGTGCGTGTGGCTACTTCCGACGGCATGGAGCAGATCATCATTCTGGGCCACGGCGCGCTGCGTGTCTCCGCCCGCATGTTCCATGAGGAAGTGCAGAATGTGGAAAAGCAGATCCGCAAACTGGTGCAGGGGGAAGCATAAAATGTCAACCGAGATCACATCCGAATTTGTCTGGCACAACATCCCGCCGCGCCCGCGCGACAGCCACAAGGGCAGCTTTGGCACCGTATTGGCTGTGGCAGGCAGCGCATATTACCGAGGTGCGGCCCTGCTGGCTGCCGAGGGTGCGCTGCGCACCGGTGCGGGCATTGTAACGCTGGCCAGCGTGGAGCCGGTATTGGCAGCTGCGGTGGCCCGCCTGCCGGAATGCTGCCTGTGTCCCTGCGTGGTGGGGGCCGAAGGCGGCATCTCACCGGAGAGCATTCCACAGCTCCAGCGCCAGAAGGCGACGGTGCTGCTGCTGGGCCCGGGCCTTGGCGGTACAGCCCAGAGCACAGGCCGCGCGGCCGAAACACGCACGCTGGTGCAGAAGCTGCTGCCCGGCTTTGCAGGCAGCGCGGTGCTGGATGCGGACGGCCTGAACGCCGCCGCGCAGCTGCTGGCCGAGGGCAAAACGCTGCCGCACCCGGCGGGAGAGCTGATCGTGACCCCGCACCCCGGCGAGATGGCCCGGCTCACCGGGCTTTCGGTGGCGCAGATCAATGCGGACCGTGAAAATACTGCCTGCCAGTATGCAGAAAAATGGAACGCTGTGGTGGTACTCAAGGGCTGCCGTACCGTGGTGGCTGCACCGGATGGCCGCGTGTGCACAAACCCTACCGGAAACCCAGGCCTTGCCCGGGGCGGCAGCGGAGATGTACTGGCCGGTATGACGGCGGCCCTGCTGGCCTGCGGCCTGCCTGCATACGAAGCTGCGGCCTGCGCGGTGTATCTGCACGGTGCCGCTGCTGACCGTGCCGCTGCTGCGCTTGGCGAGTACGGAATGCTGCCGCATGATATCTTGTCCCAGCTGGGCCGGATATTTGCGGAAAACCACAGATAAAAAGAAAAGGGGTGTCTCTCTGTCTGCCGAAGAGACACCCCTTTTAACATTGCATCACATCGCCAGCACTTCGGCCCACTTTTCCTCGGCTACCGGGATGCCAAGCTCCATGTTTTCCTTGCGGCTGCGGTGCTCACCCATGCCGGGGCAGCGCACCTCACGGCCCGGCTCTGCAGGCTCACTGGATGCCACATCGGCGGCAATGGCATCAATGACGGCATCGGTGAGGTCGGCGGACTGGAACTTTGCAGGATCAATGGCGATCATGATCTGGGTCAGGCCCACTTCATCGCCAAAGGTGCCGATCGTTGCCACCGAGTTTGCGCCCGTCAGGATAGTACCGATCATATCCAGCAGGATGGAAAGACCGCTGCCCTTCCAGTAGCCAATGGGGATCATGCGGCGGGTCTCTTCAATGGCAGCGGGGTCGGTGGTCAGGCTGCCGTCTGCATCGTAGCCGCCTACCACAGGCAGCTGTTTGCCGGCCAGACGCATCGTTTCCAGCTTGCCGTAGCTGAACTGGCTCAGGGCACAATCCACCATGATGTGCTCCCCGTTCGAGCGCGGCACGGCCAGAATGAGCGGGTTGTTGCCGATGTGGTTATCCTTTGCGCCCCATGCAGGCATGTTGGGGCAGGTGTTGGACCAGCAGATGCCGATGCAGCCCGCGTCTGCGGCCTGCCAGCCGTAGGTGCCGCCGCGCATCCAGTGGTTGTTGTTGCCCAGCGCCACCATGCCAATACCGAACTGATGTGCCAGCTCTACGGCACGGTCCATGGCGTGCTTGGCGTTCAGAGGGCCAAAGCCGCGCTTGCCGTCCCAGCGCTCCATGGCACCAAAGCTGGCAATGCACTCGGCCTCAGCGGCGGGATCAATCTCGCCCTTGCGCAGGTATTCCACCACGCGGGGGAAGCGGTTCAGCCCGTGGCTGAACACGCCAGCCAGACTGTTCTGGGCAAAGATCTCGGCCGCTTCATGGGCACGCTTTGGGCTGAAACCGTATTTGGTCAGGACCCGCTCAAATTCGGCCAGCATCGTCTCGTAAGCAATGCGCATGGATTGTACCTCCTGTATGTAAAAAGTAATAAACAGATCGTTACACTTATTATAACAAGCGGCGGCGCGGTGCGCAAGATGTGCGGCCGGCATCAGTGCAGGAGGTGAAAGGAGTACACGAGCACACACCGACAGCTATGTGAAAAAACAAATGAATATACGAACTTCATAATTTTTTAAGAGTTATTTTGTGAAAAAGTCATATTGAAAAACGAAAAGAGGATTGATATACTAATACCACAATATCCAGTTGGACATGTTACTGGTAATGCAGGCAGGATCTGATGGAATGACGAATACCTTTTCTTTTGGGTGAATTGTAGCCAGATACTATGATTCCGGGAGAAATTGTACACGGGGTCATTCTGTTGGGTCTTTTTTCTTTTGTCCGCTTCGGCCGGGCGGCAGGGAAATGCCACCACACACAAGATAAAGGAGAACAAAATGAAGAACTACAAGCAGACTGCCTCCGACGTGCTGCGTCTGGTTGGCGGCGAGAAGAACGTTGTGCAGGTCGAGCACTGCTCCACCCGCCTGCGCTTCACTCTGGCAGACACCTCCAAGGTGGATGCTGCAGCCCTGAAAAAGACTGCCGGTGTTATGGGCGTTATTTCCAGCGGCCCGCAGTGTCAGGTGGTCATCGGCAACGATGTCATCGAAGTGTACGATGAGCTGCTCAAGCTGGGCACCTTCAACGCAGGTCAGGCTGCAGCTCCCGCTGCCCCCAAGGGCAAAAAAGAGATCGGCGGCATTATTCTGGACTACATGGTCGGCATCTTCCAGCCGCTGGTCCCCGCCATTGCAGGTGCAGGCGTTCTGAAGGCTCTGATGGTGCTGCTGAGCACTCTGGGCCTGATGAGCAGCGGAGATATCGCCTATAAGGTGTTCGTCGGCGTGGCAGATGCAGCTCTGTACTATCTGCCCGTCATGGTCGCCTTCACCACTGCAACCAAGTTCAACTGCAACAAGCTGGTGTCTGTGGCTCTGGCTGCTGCCATGATCCACCCCAGCGTTTCCGCTCTGCTGGCTACCGAGGGCGGTGCTTACTTCCTCGGCATCAAGCTGCAGAACATCGCTTATGGCGGACAGGTATTCCCGGCCATCCTGACCGTCATTTTCATGTCCTTTATTGAAAAGTGGGCCAACAAGTGGTGCCCCAAGGCCATCCGCGTGTTCTTTGTGCCCATGCTGTGCTTTGGCATCGGCTTCCCTGTGGCACTGGTCGTCCTCGGACCTCTGGGCTACAACATCGGTGCCCTGCTGACCACTGTGATCCTGGCTCTGTACAACACGCTGGGCTGGCTGGCCGTTGCTCTGCTGGCTGCCGTGCTGCCCTTCATGATCTCCATGGGCATGCACAAGGCTCTGGTCCCCTACGCAGTTGCTTCTATTTCTGACCCCGGCTTTGAAATGCTGTACATGCCTGCTTCTCTGGCACACAACATTTCCGAGGGCGGTGCCTGCCTGGGTGTTGCTCTGAAGACCAAGGACGAGAACCTGCGCGCTACCGCGATCTCCGCTGGCATCTCCGGCCTGTTCGGCATCACCGAGCCTGCTCTGTACGGTGTTACCCTGCAGCACAAGAAGGTCATGATGTCCGTTGTGGTCTCCAGCTTCATCGGCGGTCTGTTCGTTGGCCTGATGAAGGTCAAGGCATTCGTTGCCATGGGCCCCGGTCTGGCTGGCATGGCCATGTTCGTTGACCCGGATAACGGCAAGAACATCCTGTGGGCTGCAGTTGGTCTGGTGATCTCTGTTGTGGCCTCCTTCGCATTGTCCTTCTTCCTGTATAAGGACGAGACCCCCGCAGAGGATGAGACCGCTGCACCCGCTCCCGAGACTGCTGCAGACGCAGCAGCTGCGGATTCCACCATCAGCAGCCCCCTGCAGGGCAAGGCCATTGCTCTGGAAGAGGTCAAGGATGAAGTTTTCTCCCAGAAGATCCTGGGCGACGGCATTGCCGTGGTGCCCGAGAAGGGTGAGCTGTACGCTCCCGCTGACGGCGTGATCGAGTCCGTGTTCGGCACCAAGCACGCCATCTCCATGAAGACCAATGCCGGTGCTGAACTGCTCATGCACATCGGCATGGACACCGTCAAGCGCGATGGCAAGGGCTTTGATCCGCAGGTCAAGGACGGCGAGACTGTCAAGAAGGGCCAGCTGCTGATGAAGTTTGACCTTGACGGAATCAAAGCAGACGGTTATGATGTAACTACCCCCATCGTCGTGACCAACGCCGATGAGTTCACCATCAAGACTGTGGCCGAGGGCGCTGTGGTGCCCGGTGCCGCACTGCTGAAACTGGAGGCAAATAAATGAGTTTCCCCAAAGGATTTTTCTGGGGCGGCGCTGTTGCTGCGAACCAGGTAGAGGGCGCATGGAACGTGGATGGCAAAGGCCCCAGCGTGGCCGATGTTGCCACCTACAAGCCCAACACCGACGTGAAGGATTACAAGTCCCATGTTGCCATGGACGACGCACACATTGCTGCCGCCATGGCCGACCCGGATGATACCTATTATCCCAAGCGCCGCGGCATCGACTTCTACCATCATTACAAAGAAGACCTGAAGCTGTTTGCCGAGATGGGCTTTACCATGCTGCGCGTTTCCATTGCATGGACCCGCATCTTCCCCACCGGCGAGGAAGCAGAGCCGAACGAAAAGGGCCTGCAGTTCTACAGCGACCTGTTCGCTGAGATGCACAAAAACGGCATCGAGCCGCTGGTCACGCTGAGCCACTACGAAATGCCGCTGGCACTGGCCACCAAGTACAATGGCTGGGTGGATCGCCGCGTGATCGACTGCTTTGCAAAGTTCTGCCATGCGTGCTTTGAGCGCTACAAGGATCAGGTCAAGTACTGGCTCACCTTCAACGAGGTGGACAGCGTCATCCGTCACCCCTTCACCACCGCCGGCATCATCCCCAGCCGCGTGCCCGAGGATAAGATGCTGGAGACCTGCTATCAGGCCCTGCACCACCAGCTGGTGGCCAGCGCTATGGTAGTAAAGGACTGCCACGAGATCATCCCCGGCAGCAAGGTGGGCTGCATGCTGACCAAGCTCACCACCTATGCCCGCACCTGCGCACCCGATGATGAGCTGGCTACTCAGGCAAAGAATCTGGAAAACCTGTTCTACGCCGATGTGCATGTCTGGGGCGAGTACCCCCGCCTGATCCTCAAGATGTTCGAGCACAAGGGCATCCACGTGGAAATGCTGCCTGAGGATGCCGCCACCCTGAAGGCAGGCTGTGTGGACTTTGTTTCCTGCAGCTACTATATGACCATGACCGAGTCTGTGGACCCGAACGCAGAGCGTACCCCTGGCAACACCGTGCTGGGTGTCAAGAACCCGTATCTGCCCTCCACCGACTGGGGCTGGCAGATCGACCCCAAGGGCCTGCGCTACAGCCTGATCGAGCTGTACGACCGTTACCGCAAGCCGCTGATGGTGGTGGAGAACGGCATGGGTGCCAAGGACGTGGTGGAGGCCGACGGCTCCATCCACGACCCCTACCGTGTAGAGTACTTCCGCCAGCACATCAGCGAAATGGGCAAGGCCATCGATGAGGGTGTTGAGATGTGGGGCTACACCACATGGGCACCCATCGACCTGATCTCTGCATCCACCAACCAGATGTCCAAACGCTATGGCTTTATCTATGTGGATCAGGATGATATGGGTAACGGTACTCTGGCCCGCAGCCGTAAGGACAGCTTCTACTGGTACAAGAAGGTCATTGCTTCCAACGGCGAAGATCTGGACTAAGCGGCAGTCTTAAGGTTTCAACGGAAGGAGGAGGGACCGATGCACATTCAGAAGGTGCTGAACAGCAGTGTTGTGCTGGTGCAGGATGACAGCGGCGAGGAATCCATCCTGCTGGGCAAGGGCATCGGCTATGGCCGCAAGGCGGGCGAGCCCATTGAACGGCAGCCCTCAGACCGCGTGTTCCTTCCATTGTCCAACCCGGACGCACAGCCTATGCTGGAGCTGTTTTCCAGCATTCCGGCATCCTATCTGGAATTGACGCAGGACATTGTGGACGACGCAGAGCAGTCGCTGGGAGTCAAGCTTTCGGCGCACATCTATCTGCTGCTGACCGATCACCTGCATTTTGCAGTGGAGCGCCAGCAAAAGGGTCTTGTGGTGACCAACCGCATCTTCTGGGAAATCAAGCATTTTTATCCCAAGGAGTACGCGGTGGGCCAGCGCGGCCTGCAGAAGGTAAAGGCAAAGCTTGGCATCGAGCTGCCGGACGAAGAGGCAGGCAACATCGCCTTCCATATCGTCAACGCCCGGCAGGACCCGCAGGCCGGCTACGATGCCATGCGGGCAGCGCAGCTGATCGGTGAGCTGTCCAACATTGTCACCTACAGTATGCACTGTCCGGTGAGCACCGAGAGCATCCACTATGCGCGGTTCGTGAGCCACCTGCAGTATTTTGCCGAGCGGTTCTTCTCCGGCAAACTGATGGACAGCGAAGACGACTTTTTGTTCCAGCAGATGCAGCAGAATTATCCGGCAGCGGTGACCTGCGCGGAAAAAATACGCACCTTTGTGCTGCGCAAGTACGGCGTGTTTTTGCCCAACGAGGAAACCGCCTATCTGGCGCTGCATGTGGCGCGGCTGACGAGCGGCAAATAAAATCAGAAAAAGGGGAGAGCTGCCTTGCGGAAGGCGGCTCTCCCTTTGGGTTTTGAAAAAGGGAAGGGAAAAGGAAAAAACAATGGAGATAAGTCTGTTATTGATGCAGCAGATCGCACAGCTGTTCCTCATTCTGATCATGGGCTATGCTGTGGTCAAGGTAGGGCTGCTGAAGGCCAGCGACAGCCGGGTGCTCTCAGTGGTCATGGTCTATCTGGTCACGCCCTGCGTGATCATCAACGCATTCCAGATCGACGATACGCCGGAGATCCGCAAGGGACTTTTGTACTCCATGGCTATTGCGGCGGCTATCCATGTAGTGCTACTGGTGCTCAGCGCCCTGCTGAGCCGCCCGCTCAAGCTGGATGCCGTGGAACAGGTGAATGTGATCTACAGCAACGCCGCTGCACTGGTGATCCCGTTGGTCAAGGCTCTGATGGGCGATGCGTATGTCATTTACTCCTGCGCATTCATCATTGTGCAGCTGGTGCTGCTGTGGACCCACGCCAGTTCCCTTTTGCAGGGCAGCAGTGCGCTGGACTGGAAAAAGGTGCTCACCAATATCAACATGATCGCCATTGCAGCCGGTGCACTGCTGTACTGGTTCCGTGTGGTGCTGCCTGCACCGCTGCAGAATACCATGAGCACAGTGGGCAACATGATGGGACCGATGGGCATGCTGCTGGCCGGTATGGCCATTGCAGAAAAGCCGCTGCGGGAGGTGTTCTGCACCCGCCGCAACTATCTGCCCACAGTGCTGCGTCTGGTGGTATGCCCGCTGGTGGTTCTGGTGCTGCTGTGGGTCTGCCATGCATCCAGCTGGGTGGCCGACGGCAAGAACATCCTGATGACGGTCTACCTTGCCGCCATCACCCCTGCCTGTGCTACTGTTACCTCCATGGCTCAGCTCTATAACCGCGATGCGGCGCATTCCAGCGCGCTGTATGTGCTGACCACTCTGCTTTCCATTGTGTCTATGCCGGTAATGATCGGCCTGTTCGATCTGCTGCTGTGATGAGCTGCGCTTATTCCCTCTGCCAAAATACAATAGAAAGGAACCAACCTCAATGAATCAACCCAGAGACAAGGGCCTGAACGGCAACGAAAAGATCGAGCAGGCGGTAGCCGCCCTGCAGCAGGAGCCCACACAGGAACAGCTGGCCCACACCCTTACCGTGATCCGGCGGCGCATAAAGGAGCATGGCCAGCTTGTCGTGGCGGTGGAGCCCAATTTGGGCAGTGAACAGATGCAACTGCGGGCCATCCGGACGGCCGATGGCGCAAGCTGGTGGTATGCATTCACCAGCTTTGAGGAAGAACTGAAGGGAGCCGAGCCGGTGCAGTCCACCTTTCTTGTGGATATGGACAAACTGTTTGATGCAGCGCTTGCCGTGCCGGAGATCAGCGGCATCATCCTGAACCCGTGGAACCGCACCATCCAGCTGGATAAGACCCTCATCCGCATTATCAAGGGTGCATGAGTGCGCACCGCAAACCTGCGATACATGGAGGAAACAAAAATGTTCAGACCCATGAGAAGAGCCAGCCGCGCCATCCCGGAAGAAGCTGCAAAGCACCTGCTGCAGCAGTCCCGGCGGGGCGTGCTGGCAGTGAACGGCGACAACGGCTATCCCTTTGCGATCCCGGTAAATTATTACTACGATCAGGAGCACGACAAAATCTACTTCCACGGTGCAAAGTCCGGCCAGAAGGTGGACGCGCTGAAACAGAATGATAAGGTATGCTTTACCGTTTACGGCAACGAACACTTTGAGCCGGTCGACTGGGCACCTTATGTGCAGAGCACCGTGGTGTTTGGCCGCTGCCATCTGATCGACGATGCCGCTGCTACCGAGGCCCGCGTGCGGGAGCTTGGCATGAAGTATTACCCCGGCAAGGAAGAGGTGGAAAAGGAAATTGCGCTGGACATCAAGGCCGTGCAGCTTTACGAGATTACCATTGAACACCTCACCGGCAAACAGATCCAGGAAAAGTAAAAATAAAACAGGGGACTGTTGCAAAATAAAAATGCGATAGCAACTTGCACAAAGAAATAGCACAAAATCAAAAACCCGGAGCCTTTTTTAAGCCGTTTTGGCTGTGAAAAGGTTCCGGGTTTTGTGCATTGGTTTTTCAGAGAGCTATTTTGCAACAGTCCCGTATAGATCAGTTTGCAGGGAAAGGCCCGGCGGTTATCTGTGTTCCGGGCATTTGGGGGCCGCCTTGGTCAGCATCTGCTGGAACTTGCGGGCTGCCGTGTTCAGCGGACGGTGATGGTCGTACACAAGGCAGATGGAGCGCTGAGGGATGATCTCCTGCAGATGCAGCTGCACGATCTCACCGCGGGCCAGTGCATCCTGTGCCATGGGCTGGGGCAGGAACGCAATGCCCAGCTCACTTTTGACAAGGGTCAGCATCTGGTCGGTGGTGGCAGCCTCGGTATCCGGCTTCAGCACCGCACCGTGATCCAGAAAGAACTGCCGGTAAAAGGCGCGGGTCATGCTTTCGTCGCTCAGGGAGATCAGCGGATAATTGTTCAGCTCCTTCAGCGAAAGGTTCTGGCTGGAAAGGGCAGTAAAGGTCCTGCCGCCCACAAGCACCTCATAAAAGGGCTTCAGCTCCACCATTTTCAGGCCGCTTTCCACCTCGGCAGGGGTGGTGATGATGGCAAAATCCACCTCGCCGTTTTTCACGGCCTGCAAAGCCTGCGGCGTGGAGTGGTTGGAGATGCGCAGGCGGATGCCGGGATAGTCCGTGTGGAAGGCGCGCAGCTTTTCTGCAAGGTAGATGTTCAGCGCAGTTTCGGTAGCGCTGATGCTGATCGCACCGTGTTCCAGCGTGGCGCTGGCGCTCAGCTCTTCTTCTGCATCCTGGATCTGCACCGCCGCAGATGCAATGCGGGAGTAAAGCAGTTCACCCTCCGGGGTAAGGGTAACGCCGCGGTTGGAGCGGATGAACAGCACGCAATTCAGCTGGCTTTCCAGCCGGTTCATCGAGTGGGTGATGTTGGGCTGGTTGTTGCCCAGCACCCGCGCGGCTTTGGTGAAATTCTGATATTTCGCGACATAATAAAAGATTTTGTAATATTCCCAGTCCACATACATAGCGGCGTGCCCTCTTTCATGTCAATTTTGTATCGTGATCATGTGCAGGATACTTTTTACACATTCTCTACTTGCTAGTATAATAACACCGCAATCAAAAATTGCAAGAGGAAATTCAAAAGTATAAAGTGGTTTGAACGGAGGCGGTTCTTATGTCTGAGATCAAAAAGGTCGTGCTGGCCTATTCCGGCGGTCTGGATACTTCCATTATCATCCCATGGCTGAAAGAGCATTACAACAACTGCGAGGTCATTGCAGTGTGCGGCAATGTGGGCCAGAAGGGCGAGCTGGAAGGTCTGGAAGAGCGCGCCAAGGCAAGCGGTGCTTCCAAGCTGTACGTAGAAGATCTGACCGATGAATTTGTGGAGGATTACGTCATCCCCACCATGCAGGCCGGGGCCGATTACGAGGGCTATCTGCTGGGCACCAGCTTTGCACGACCCATTCTGGCAAAGCGTGTGGTGGAGATCGCCCGCGCCGAGGGTGCAGATGCCGTGTGCCACGGCAGCACCGGCAAGGGCAACGATCAGGTGCGCTTTGAACTGGCCATCATGCACTTTGCACCGGACCTGAAGATCATCACTCCGTGGCGTGAGTGGGACATCCAGAGCCGTGACGAAGAGATCGACTATGCCGAGGCACATCACATCCCGCTGAAGATCAACCGCGAGACCAACTACTCCAAGGATAAGAACCTGTGGCACCTGAGCCATGAGGGCCTTGACCTTGAGGACCCGGGCAACGAGCCGCAGTACGATAAGCCGGGCTTTTTGGAGCTGGGTGTCAGCCCCAAGACCGCACCGGACAAGTCCGAGTTCGTGGAGCTGGCATTTGAAAAGGGCGTGCCGGTGAGCCTGAACGGCGAAAAGATGAAGCCCGCCGTCCTCATTGCCAAGCTGAATGAGATCGGCGGCCGCAATGGCATCGGCCTGTACGATGTGGTGGAGAACCGTCTGGTGGGCATGAAGAGCCGCGGTGTGTACGAGACGCCCGGCGGTACCATTCTCTATAAGGCTCATGAGGTGCTGGAAACTCTGACTCTGGATAAGCTCACTGCCCACAAAAAGCGCGAGCTGGCCATCACATTTGGTGAACTGGTCTATGACGGCCAGTGGTTCAGCCCCCTGCGCAAAGCTCTGAGTGCCTTCGTCACCTCCACGCAGGAAAACGTTACCGGTAAGGTGCGTCTGGAGTTGTACAAGGGCAACATGATCAATGCCGGTGTCTGGTCTCCGTATTCCCTCTACCGTGAGGACATTGCAACTTTTGCTGCCGGCGGCGACTACAAGCAGAGTGATGCTACCGGTTTTATCAGCATCTATGGTCTGCCCACCAAGGTACAGGCTATTGTAAATAACGAAAAAGAAGGTAAATAAGAAGTTATGCTTACCGCAGTTACTGGTATCAATTGGGGCGATGAGGGCAAGGGCCGCGTCATCGATCTGTTAGCCGAACATGCCGATGTTGTTGCCCGCTATCAGGGCGGCAACAATGCCGGCCACACCGTTGTAACGGAGCAGGGCAAGTTCATCCTGAACCTGCTGCCCTCCGGCATCCTGCACCCGGACGTTGTCTGTGTACTGGGTGCGGGCATGGTGATCGACCTCGACCATCTGGCCGGAGAAATGGATGCCATTGAGGAGCGCGGCGTAAAGGTAGGCTCAGAAAACCTGAAACTTTCAGATAAGGCCACCATCTCCATGCCGTGGCACAAGGTGCAGGACGGCTTGGAAGAGGACCGCCTTGCCCAGAAGGGTGCGGCCTTTGGTTCTACCCGCCGCGGCATTGCCTACGCCTACAGCGACAAATACCGCAAAAAGACCCTGCGTCTGGGCGATCTGCTGCATCTGGACGAAAAGCGCGTGCAGGACCGCCTGCACATGATCCTGGAATCCAAGAATCTGGAGCTGGGTGGCTGCTATCATCAGGAACCCATGAGCTACGATGCTCTGCTGGAATGGTGCCGGATGCAGGCCGGACAGTTTGCACCGTATATCTGTGATGTGGGTGCATTTTTGCAGCAGGCTCACGACAGCGGCAAGCGCATCGTGCTGGAAGCCCAGCTGGGTGCCATGCGCGATATCGATTACGGTATCTTCCCGTTCACTTCCAGCTCCAACACGCTGGCTGCCTATGCGCCGCTGGGCGCAGGCATTCCGAACTGCCGTCTTGACCATGTGGTGGGCGTGCTGAAAGCCTACTCCACCTGCGTGGGTGCAGGCCCCTTTGCCGCCGAGAACGCCATGAGCGAGGATTGGAATGAACAGCTGCGCAAGGCAGGCGGCGAGTATGGTGCGGCCACCGGCCGTCCGCGCCGTGTCGGCCCCTTCGACTGTGTGGCCAGCCGCTACGGCCTTACCTGTCAGGGCGCAGACAAGATCGCCCTGACGAAGCTGGATGTGCTCAGCAGCATGAAAGAGATCCCGGTGATCACCGGTTACACATTGGATGGCGTGCAAGTCCCCAGCTTCGACCCGCTGTCCGACCTTGACCGTGTAGAGCCTGTGGTCACTATGCTGCCAGGCTGGAACAAGGATATCTCCGGCTGCAAGAGCTGGGATGAGCTGCCCAAAGAGGCCAAGGCTTACGTGGAATTTCTGGAAAAGCAGCTGGGCCATGAGATCCAGTTCGTCTCCACCGGAGCCGAGCGCGAGAAGTTCGTGCTGAAAGGAGAATGGCTGTGAGACACTTTATTGAGCCCAACAGCTTTTCTCTGGAAGAGCAGCTGGCCCTTCTGGATCTTGCCGACCGGATGGAGGCCGACCCGGCACCCTATGCCCACCTGTGCGATGGGCGCATTCTGGCAACGCTGTTCTACGAGCCTTCCACCCGCACCCGCCTTTCGTTTGAATCGGCCATGCTGCGGCTGGGCGGCAAGACACTGGGCTTTGCAGGGGCACAGCTTTCTTCCGCCAGCAAGGGCGAGACGGTGGAGGACACCGCCCGCGTGGTGAGCAATTACGCCGATGTGATTGCCATGCGCCACCCCAAAGAGGGCGCACCGCTGCGGGCATCCCTTTCTGCACGTGTGCCGGTGATCAATGCAGGCGACGGTGGGCACGCGCATCCCAGCCAGACGATGATCGACCTCATGACGATCCGCCAGCGCAAGGGGCGGCTGGATCATTTGACTATCGGCTTCTGCGGCGACCTCAAGTTTGGCCGCACGGTCCACTCCCTGACCGCTGCGCTGAGCCAGTTTGAGGGCAACCGGTTCGTGTTCATCTCGCCGGAAGATCTGCGCCTGCCGCAGTATGTGAAGAATGAATCGCTGGAGCCGACCCATCAGATCTATAAGGAAACGGCTGACCTTGAAGCCGAGCTGCCGCATCTGGATGTGCTGTACATGACTCGTATCCAGCAGGAGCGCTTTTTCAACGAGGAAGAATACCTGCGCCTGAAAGGCTGCTACCAGCTGGACGAAGCGCTGCTGCAGAAGGCACCGCAGGATATGCCGGTGCTGCATCCGCTGCCCCGCATCGACGAGATCAAAAAGGATGTGGATGACGACCCGCGTGCCGCCTACTTTGATCAAGTGCACAATGGTGTGTATATCCGCATGGCCATCATTCTGGCGTTGCTTGATATCCCTGATCCAGTTACCGGCAAAAAGGTGCTGGAAGCATGATATAAACCTCTTCCCCGAATCCTAAAAAGAAAGCCGGGCAGACCGCAGTCTGCCCGGCTTTCTGATATTACTTTAATCCACCACCGGAATGTTCAGCCCGAATTCCAGCGGGCGGAAGCGGGGGCAGACGTTCTCGGTGATGCAGATGACCGATGCGGCCAGCCGGCTGCCGATCTCGCAGGACTCGGCCAGCGTTTTGCCGTAGGTCAGGCCGATAGTGGTGCCGGCAAAGAAGGCATCGCCTGCGCCGGTGGTGTCGATCACATCCACCTTCTTGGCAGGCACCACGCCGCACTCGCCGTTGGCGCGGGCATATACGGCACCCTGACCGCCCATGGTGATCACCATACTGGGAATGTTGGCGCTGTGCACATTGGCGGCCAGAACCCTGCACATCTCGTCCGGGGCCAGATGGCCGTAATCATCGGAGAACAGCAGCCCGGCTTCCTGCTGGTTACACACAAAGCAATCGATCTGCTGCAGGAAATCTCGGCGCTCCATGGCAATACTCATGTTGGAAATGGCCGCAAAAACCTTTTTGTTGTACTTTTTGGCGTAGTGCAGCACCTGTTTTACAGTATCTTTTTCCAGATCCAGCTCCAGCGCAATGGCATCGCAGTCGGCAAAGATCTCGTCACCCTTTTCCTTTAAAAGGCCGGTGAGGGGAGTGGTGTCCGGCCGCTTGGAAATGGCTGCATGCACATCGCCGTCGTTGTCAAAGATGGCCAGCCAGGTGCCCATGCCGTCCGGCACGCGCTGGATGTACTTGGTGTTCACCTTGTGGTTCTCCAGCTTGTTGATCACATCCTGTCCCATGCCGGTGTCGTCCACCAGACTGACAAAGGTAGGGCGCAGCTCTACATTGGCGATATCCTCCACCACGTTGCGGCTCACTCCGCCGTGTACCTGCTCAATGCGGCCGGCATTGCGCCCGCCCGGAATATAGGCGGAAAGGGGATAGCCTTTGATATCCACAAAAACAGCACCGAGCACAACGATTCCCATAGCAAAAAACCTTTCTGAACAAGAAATATTTACGTCTATTATACCGTATTCTGACACAATGCGCCATCCCTTTTGCGCAAAAACTCCGCAAAGGTCAGGCAAGGGCTGTCTGCGCTGTGCGCACCAGATATTCCATGGCCTGCATCGGGTACTGTCCGGCAGCAGTCTCACCGGTCAGCATCACGCTGGCCGCGCCGTCCAGCACGGCGTTGTAAATGTCACTCACCTCGGCACGGGTGGGCACGGCGCGGGTGCACATGCTGTCCAGCATCTGGGTCACTACCATAAAGGGCACGCCTGCAGCCCGGCAGGCGGCGGAAAGCTGCTTCTGGCAGCGGGGCAGCTCCCACAGCGGCATGGCATTGCCAAGGTCTCCGCGGGCGATCACCACCTCATCCACAAGGTGGATGAATTCCGGCAGGGCACGCACACCGGTCATGTTTTCAATTTTGGCAAAGATACGGATATCCGCAGCCCCGGCTTCTTCCAGCGCATGGCGCAGGGCCAGAATATCTGCTTTGCCGCGCACAAAAGGCAGCATCACACCGGTAACACCGCACTGCTTTGCAATTTTCAGGTTCTGCAGGTCTTCCTCCGTCAGGGTAGGCGAGGGCACCGCAAGGCCCGGTGCAGCAATGCTTTTGCGGCTCTGCAGGGTGCCGCCGCGCACCACGGTGCACACAAGGGCTTCCGGCAATGCCTGTGTGACCTGCACCAGAAGCTTGCCGTCGTCCAGCAGAAGCTGCTGTCCGGGCGCAGCCGCCTGTACCAGAGCTGCCGGGCAAGGTACGCCGTCTGCGCCAAGGCGTACAGAGCTGCCCTCAACCAGAGCAACAGGCTCTGCCAGCGTGCCGATGCGCAGTTCCGGCCCCTGCAGGTCGATCAGCAGCTGACGGATGCCGGCTGCGCGGATCATGGCCAGCCAGTCGGTGTGCGCCGCCAGCGGCCCGTGGGAAAGATTCATGCGGATGCCGGTCATGCCGGCTTCCACCATGTGCTGCAAGATCGCCGGCTGTGCGCAGGCCGGGCCGATGGTACCATAAAAATCCAAGGTTCATTCCCTCGATTCATTTTTTATTTCTAATGTATATTGTAACATGAACTGTTCGGGTTGAAAAGAGCCGGACGCGGGCAGAATAAGGGGATTGAAAAAATGCGGTAGCAGCTTGCGCAGGGAAATTGCGAAAAATCAAAGACCCGGAACCTTTTTAGAGCCGTTTGGCCCTGAAAAAGTTCCGGGTTTTGTACAATGTTTTTGGAGAGCTGTCTTGCAACAGCTTTTTCGCATGTTCGGATGGAGCGCGCCCGGCAGCTGAACCTTGTGCCGGGGGATATCTTGTTCCGCAAGGTGTTCTGCTTTACCCGCAAGGACGGCGATTGCTGGGTGCACTGTGTGGCGCGGGTACCGGTACACCTGCCCGAATAACAAAAGAGGCTGTTGCACATCGTTTTAGCCGAAAGTGCAGCAGCCTCTTTTTGTTGTGGGCAATCAGCCCTCCGATGCAAAAAATTCTTTGGTCAGCCTGACCACCGTGCCGGAAAGCAGCAGCAACGCGAGCAGGTTCGGAATGCTCATCAGGCCGTTGAAGGTATCGGCGATGCTCCACAGCAGGCCCAGATCCATCGTTGCGCCCAGAATGGACACAAAGGAGTAGACCAGAAAGAAGGGCTTTGCCACCTTATCGCTGCGGCACAGGAACACCAGAAACCGGGAACCATACAGGCCCCAGCCGATGATGGTGGAAAAAGCAAAGCAGCACAGGGCCACGGCGGTAAAGATGGAAGCCCAGCCGCCGTAGGTGGTGGTAAAGCCGCTGATGGTCAGCTCTGCACCGGCAGCGGTGCCGTAGTTCACGGTGGTGCCGCTGCACAGAATGACCATGGCAGTCAGGGTGCAGATGACGATGGTATCGGCAAACACTTCAAAGATGCCGAACATGCCCTGCTTGACCGGCTTTTTGGTGTCGGCGCAGGCGTGGGCAATGGAGCCGGTGCCAAGGCCGGCCTCGTTGGAGAAAATGCCGCGGGACACACCCTTCTGCATACTGACGAACAGGCTGCCGATGGTGCCGCCGGTGAACGCTGCCGGGTTGAACGCGCCCGCAATGATGGACTCGAACACATAGGGCAGGCGCTCAAAGTTCAGCACCATAACGCCCACGGACAGCACGATGTAGAACAGAGCCATAAAGGGCACCAGCTTTTCGCTCACGCTGCCAATGCGCTTGATGCCGCCCAGCAGCACCATGGCCACCAGCATGGCCACTGCGATGCCAACCACGAGGTTCAGGGTAGAAAGCGCACCGCCGCCCACCACGCCGTACTCCAGCAGAGCGGTATCGATAGCGGCAACGATGGTATTTACCTGTGTGGCATTGCCGGTGCCAAACACGGTCAGCACGCCAAACAGGGAATACAGCACAGCAAGAAACTGCCAATGCTTGCTCAGGCCGTTTTTAATGTAGTACATGGGGCCGCCTACCCATTCGCCCGCCTCGCTGCGCTCACGGTAGTGCACCGCCAGCGTGACCTCGGCAAACTTGGTGCACATGCCCAGCAGGGCAGAACACCACATCCAGAACACGGCACCCGGTCCGCCAATGGCGATCGCGCCTGCCACACCGGCAATGTTGCCGGTGCCCACGGTGCCGGCCAGCGCGGTGCACACCGCCTGAAAGGGGGTCATGGCGCCATCGGAAGCGTCTTTTTTGCGGAACATGCGTCCGATGGTGGTCTTGATGGCGTAGGGAAATTTGCGGATCTGCAAAAAGCCCGTGCGAACGCTCAGGAGCAGGCCTACGCCGATGATGCACGCCATGGCGGGCACGCCCCAGATGAATTGGTTGACCGCCTGATTGACGGCCGTGATCGTCTCGATCATATTTTTCCCACATCCTCTGTTAAATTGCGCTTTTCCAGCCGAAATGCCGGAAAACAAACATCTTATTCTACCGCAGTTTTTGCGCACTGTCAAATAAAATGCACAAAAAAGAGGGAGGCTTTTTGGCAAACTCTCCCTCAACTGCTTCAATCTATTTTATTTTACTTGGCCTTCGCCGTCCAGCGCTTTCAAGAAGGCTCAGCACTTTCCAACTGCCTTGCGGTATACCGGGTAAGCCACGATGGCGGACAGCACTTCGGTGATCCAGAATGCATGCCACACGCCGTTTGCGCCCAGAAAATGGCACAGCACAGCGGCCAGCGGCATGATGAATACGATGTAGCGGCACAGCGAGATGACCAGCGATTCTGCGCCCTTGCCAAGGCCTTCCAGTGCACCGGAAGAGGTGGTGGATACGGCAGAAACCACAAAGCCCAGACAGATGATGCGCAGGGCAGTCTGGCCGATGGCGATGGTTTCGGGGTTGGAGGTGAACAGCTGCATCAGCGGGCGGGAAGCGAACAGGCAGATGACCGTGCCCGCAGCCATGATGGCAGCACTCATGATGAGGGTGAGTTCGTAGAGCTTTTTCACGCGGGCGTGCTGTTTGGCACCGTAATTGTAGCCAATGAGCGGGCGCATACCCTGCACGATGCCGTTGGCGGGCAGATACAGGAACGTCTGCAGCTTGTAGTAAATGCCCAGCACCACCACGTAGCTCTGGGAAAAGCCCGCCAGCAGGCCGTTCAGGAAGGTGACCAGCAGAGAGGGCAGGGCCAGATTGAGGATGGCCGGCACGCCGATGGCATACAGTTTGCCGTCCAGTGCGGCATCCGGGCGCAGGCAGCTGCGGCGCAGTCGGATAGGCAGCTCAGTACGGACGTAAACGAAAAGGTAAACGCACAGGCTCAGCAGCTGGCCGATGCCGGTGGCAAGGGCCGCACCCGCAATGCCCATGGCAGGCACCGGGCCAAGGCCGAAGATCAGGATGGGGTCCAGAAGGATGTTGCACACACAGCCAAAGATCAGCGCCGCCATAGTCACCTTCATGCGGCCCACGGCCTGAAACATCTTTTCAAAGGCCAGTGCCGCCATGTTGATGGTGGCAAACAGGAATACGATGGTGGAGTAGGTGATGCCGGATGCGATCAGGCCTGCGTCGCTGGTGAACCGGCGCAAAAAGCCCGGCATGATGACAATGCTGACAATGGTGATGAGAATGCCGTGCATCAGGCTCAGCGCCATACCGTGGGTGGCGGCAGTCTCGGCCTTTTTGTGGTCGCCCGCGCCAAGGTACAGTGCGATCATGGCATTGATGCCAATGCCAAAGCCAATGGCAATGGCGTTGGCAAAATTCTGGATCGGGAACACCAGCGACAACGCAGTCATGGCGTCTTCGCTGATGCGGGCCACAAACAGGCTGTCTACAATGTTGTACAGGCTGTTCACCAGCATGGAGATAACGTTCGGCAGTGCCATGGATACCAGCAGCGGCAGCACCGGTTTTTCTTTCATAAAGGTCTCGTTCATAGTGTTTGCATTGCTCCTGTAGAGAAAAGAAATGAATTACTGCAGCCGCGGAATCGTCAGGGCGAGACTGCTCGAAAACAAACGCAGACGCAAAAAAGCCACACAATGGCTTTTTTGAAGTCATTGTGTGGCGAAAAGTAGCATATTGCTGTAAAAATCCACACGAATTTTATTAACTGTAGGATAACACGGCTTCCGGCAGATGTCAAGAGGTCAAACAGATAAAGTATGACTTTTATAGACTTGACCATTTTTCACCGGGAGGCTAAAATAAAAATAGATACTTTATAAAATAAGGAGAATCCTGCCATGAAATGGATGATCGCATCCGACCTGCACGGGTCGGCGTTTTATTGCAAAAAAATGATCAAAGCGTTTGAGCGGGAGAGAGCAGATCGGCTGCTTTTGCTGGGGGATCTTTTGTATCACGGCCCCCGCAACGACCTGCCGGAGGGCTATGCCCCGAAGGAGGTCATCCCGCTCCTGAACGGGCTGAAGCCGGCGCTTTTGTGCGTGCGGGGCAACTGTGACGCTGAGGTGGATCAGATGGTGCTGGATTTTCCCATTCTGGCCGACTATGCGGTGCTGCCGGTGGGCAGGCGGCTCGTTTACGCTACCCACGGTCATGTGCACAACCTGAAAAACCTGCCGCCGCTGGCTCCGGGGGATGTCCTACTGCATGGCCACACCCACATTCCGGCGTGGACAGAGTTCGGCGAAGGCAATCTCTACCTGAACCCCGGTTCTGTGAGCATCCCGAAGGAGGGGAGTGCACATAGCTATATGACACTGGAAGGGGAGACTTTCCTTTGGAAAACGCTGGAAGGCGAAGTGTACCGGGAGCTGGAGCTGTGATGGGGGCAATGGAGCAGGAAGAGAAAACGGTTCAGATCCGGGATGATTTCGACCCGGACAAAATTCTGGAAAGCGGCCAGTGCTTTCGCCCCCGGAAGCAGGCGGAGGGCTGGTATCGGTTTGTTTCCGGGAGACAGCTGCTTTACCTCAGACCACTGCGCAGCGGAACCTACACGGTGCGGTGTGAGCCGGGCGCGGAAACCTTCTGGCACGGTTACTTCGACCTTGGCCGCAGCTATGCCGCCCTGCGCGGAAAGCTGGACAGCCAGGACGACTTTCTGCAGCGTGCCATGGAATATGGCCGGGGCATCCGGGTGCTGCGTCAGGATGAGTGGGAGATGCTGGTCAGCTTCATCATCTCGCAGCGAAAAAGCATCCCGGCTATCCGCAGGGCGGTAGAGCTGCTTTCGGAGCGGTTTGGCGAGCGGCTGGGCAGCGATAGCGAAGGGCCGGTGTATGCGTTCCCGACAGCAGAAGCGCTCTGCTGTGCCGGGGAGCAGGCGCTGCAGGAGTGCGGTCTTGGCTACCGCACCCGCTACGTGCTGCATGCGGCGCAGCAGGCGGCAGAGGGTACACTGGACCTGAAGAAGCTGGCTTCCCTGCCCGATGAAGCACTTTTTGCCCGTTTGATGGAACTGGACGGTGTTGGCAAAAAGGTGGCAAACTGCGTGTGTCTGTTCGGCTATGGCCGTGTGGGCCGTGTGCCGGTGGATGTCTGGATCGAACGGCTCATCCGGGACGAATTTGCCGGGCAGGACCCGTTCCCGCAGTTCGGGCTGGAAGCAGGCATCGTGCAGCAGTACCTGTTCTTTTATAAAAGAAGCGTGGGATAAGAACCGCGGAGCCGCAGGCAGGAGCGTAGGATCATCCGCTAAGCAAAAAAGGCAACGGCTTCCTCTGTTTGAGGAAAACCGCTGCCTTTTGATCATTTTACCGCCTGCTTTAACCGTTCCAGATCTTCTGCATCCGGGTGAGAAAGGGCGTTGTCAAAATTCTCGATCAGCGCATCCAGATTGGGCAGATGGATCGGCTGCTTTTTCATGCCCTCATACCGCTGGCGTACCGAAAGCGGCATCTTGCCCTGACACATATAACGGCCGAAGACCGTGTTGCTCCTGTCCAGTGAACGCTCCACCTTTTTCAGGATCTTGTTGAAATACTCCTCACTGCCGCCAAAGCCGGCGGTGCCAAAAAGGAAGATATTTTTGCCGTGCACCTGCTTCAAAAAGTCCAAAGTGCTTTCGTCAGCGTTTCCCTTGTCTGTCCAGAAGCCCACATAGAGGTCGTCCGCTTCCATGGCAGCAGGGTCCGGGGTGCCAAAATAGCAGCAGTTTTCCTGTGGCAGACAGGCGTGCAGCGTGTCTGCCAATAATTTTGTGTTGCCTGTTTTACTGCTGAATACGATCGCGTAGCTCATAGTTTCTCCTTTGGTCGGTAACAACAAAAAACACCACACGTTTCCGTGCGGTGCTTTTCCTTCTGGTGGAGAATACCGGGATCGAACCGGTGACCTCTTGCATGCCATGCAAGCGCTCTCCCGAACCACGCACTCACGCACCCCCACGCAAAGGTGCGAGGATGAACGATATTTGTCGTTATAACGCTTTATTTTAAGAAAGACGCATTCTCACCCAGAAGCAACTCTGTTGCTTAAACGAGTTTTATTGACGATGTATAGTTTACAACCTGTCTCTAGGTGTTGTCAAGATGTTTTATCCCTCTTTCGGTACCAAACAGGTTGAAATCTTCTTATTTATCAAGCTGAAAAGCGCAATTTTGATTTTCAAAAATCGGAATTGCGCTTTTTATTTCAAAAAATCTATTGCGAGGAGGTTTTCTACAATGTCAACATCTTACCGACGCTATTTCAGAGCACAGCCGCATGACCCTTGATTACTTCTATGGACAAGCCGGAGAGCTTTTCTCATTCTACCGCATACCCAAAGCACTGTTTCAGGAACCACGATTCCAGAGCCTGTCAACCGATGCCAAAACACTGTACGGTATCCTGCTCGACCGCATGAGCCTATCTGCTAAAAATGGTTGGCTGGACGAACAAGGCCGGGTGTTCATCATCTTCACAATCGAAGATCTATCGTGCAGCAGTTCATGATGGAAACTTTTCAGCCGCCTTACCGCATCCGCTACAACAACTCCATTACTGTCCGCTATTCTCCCTATACCTCCGAATGGCGGATCAGCAATAAATCTGCTACTGGCTTCGGTGACATTATAGCCACCGAAACCTACGGTACCCGCCGAGCCAATGCTTATAAGAGTTTGGAAGATACCTTAAATTTGCGTGACAGCCGCGTTTATGATACCATCGTGGAGGATGGCAAGGAAAAGCGCGTGCTGAATCAGAACGAAACCACCCTCGCCCAGCAGAAACAGCAGGCTATCAAGGACGCTTTTGCTGGCTGGGTCTGGAAAGACCCGCAGCGGCGCGCCTTGCTGGTAAAAAAGTACAACGAGCTCTTTAACAGCACCCGGCCCCGTGAGTATGACGGTAGTCACATTCATTTTGTGGGCATGAACCCAGAGATCAATTTGCGAGAGCATCAGCGCAATGCAGTTGCCCATGTGCTGTATGGGTACAACACCCTTTTGGCGCACGAAGTCGGTGCCGGCAAGAGTTTTGAGATGGCGGCTTCCGCTATGGAACTGAAACGTCTGGGCTTATGTCAAAAAAGTCTTTTTGTCGTGCCAAATCATTTGACGGAACAATGGGCCAGCGAGTTTTTACGCCTGTACCCCAATGCAAAGCTGCTGGTTACCAGCAAAAAAGATTTTGAACCCGCTAATCGCAAAAAATTCTGTGCGAGAATGAACTGCTGAAGCAATTGATGGACTTCCACGCATACGATCTGCTTCATCGGGATGCTGCACTGGCCCTGACCATCGCGCCGGAAAACACAAAAGCCTACTATTGGCTTATTCGCTCGTACCAGAAGCAGCACATGGACGAGATGGCAGCGGGCGAGCTTGCGGCTGCGAAGCAAAAGCTGCCCGAAGATGAATACCAGAAACTACTCAACTCACTCGAATGATAAAATAACGTAGTTGCGTCATGCGACTTTCGTGTGACCTTCATACAACTTCTGTGTGACCTTATTTTTTCTAAAATCGTTCCATGTGACTTTCATAAGACCGTCATGTGACTTCTATAAGACCCTCGTGTGCTATGATAACAAGGCAAGTCAAAGCCTTGTTGTCTGGCCGCGAGGGTTTTATTTTTTTGTCCTTTTTTTAGCCGGATAAACCGCTTTTGACCTGTAACGAAGAAAAATATATCGAAAGCCTGAGATGCATTAAAGGCTGAGGATACTCATATTGCTTTCCATCCGCGGATGGAAAACAGTGTTTGTACCCTTTTCTTTAATGCGTCTCTTTTTTGCGCCCAAAGAAAAGCCAGTGCCCTGTCCAACAGTGAAGTGTCCTCATCCTCCGCATCCAGTGGAAAGGACATTTCATGTTTCTTTTTGCCCTCTTTTCGTGGCTGGAACTGGCCGCAAAGTATCCCTAGAATCTCCAAATTTTCAACTTTTTACGCTTTATCGAAAATTTGGAGGTTTAACATGGGATTTAACAATGGTTTTGAGCATGTACGTCTGGAAAACAAGTGGAAGAAACTGCGTATCCAGTACCGGGAAGCAGGAATGTCAGAGGAAGCAATTCAAGAGATGTACAACTTTGATGTTCAAGTTGTCAACTCCGAACAGCGGTACTATCGACATTCAAAAGACCTCGCCTTTAATGATGCAGACACGGAGGACACCCATAGTAACGACCGCTATGAAGAAGCTATTTTGATGGCCGACACATACAGGGAGACCAAAAGTCGTTTTACATGGATTGGCGAAATTGAAGATGAACGCTTGCTCTCTGCCCTTGAGAAATTGAAAGAGGAGGATCCATATCTATCCGCAAAACAACTACCCGACATAGGAGGACATCTCTATGGTTGAATTGAATCCTACCGTGCGGGAGCAGGAGATTTACGAGGAAATGGAGCTGACCCCGGAAATGGTCAAATCCATCCGAACCCTCTGCGCGACCTGCCTCCGGCACTTCGTGGAAGCTAAGGCTTTCAAAATTGCGCTCGTGCCCAGCCCTGACAAGAGCATGGACACCTGCACGGTCTGCCAGACCAACCGTGGGCATGACTATGTTGTTATGCACCGGTAAGTCCGGCACTGCACTTTGTCACCGGGGAGGTGATAACACACCCCATTAAAATGAATGCCACCATAAATTGAACGAAGCCCGCTGCCAAGAAAAAGCAGCGGGCTTTGTACATAACAAAACATGGAGGTAAACATTTGCAGCAAAACTGGAAGTTCCGGCGCGGAGACATTTACTACGTCCAATTCGGAAACACAAGTACCGGCTCGGAACAGCACGGCGACCGCCCTGCGGTCATCATTCAGAATGATGTGGGCAATACCTACGCACCGACCCTCATTGTTGTCCCTCTGACAAGCAATACGGAAAAGAAAGTAACTCAGCCGACACACTGCTTATTGGAAAACGAAGGGCTGTCTATGTCCTCTATGGCTCTGGCAGAACAGATCTTCACCATCGACAAAAGCCGCATTTTGAAATACTTAGGGCATCTCGCCCCGGAAGATATGCAGCGGCTCGATTATGCCTTGAAGAACAGTCTTGCCTTAAACCCACTGGGCAGCATTCGGAAGCTCAAGCCCATCATCCGCTCCACGGCAGCGTATGCGCCGCCGGAAGTAGTGGATGGCAAGCCGCCTGTCTATCCCTACACACCCATTCAATCGTCCTTTGAGGACGCAGGGAGCGTGGAGGAAATGATGCTGTACACCGAGCTGCAATCCGCTGTTCATGCCATGATACAGCGGCTCGAATACAGCTTTACCTTTAATCCCAGCCTGCTCACCATCCCGAAGCGTAAGCAGCAGGTCAGTGAGATTTTAGCAGAAGCCGAAAAATACATCTGGAGAATCCGGGAGGAAATGCAATGCGACTGAGCAACACCAACAACTTTTCCGCATCTTTCAATGTGGCCACTCCTTATCAGATGGTGGTCATTCACAGCAGCAAGCTAATCTACCCGCGCGAGCTTTATCAGCGGGGCATCCAGCGTAAGCGCGTTGAGCTGATTGCAAGAGACTTCAATGAATATACGGCGAACGAACCGAAAATCAGCTTCCGCAATGGCCGGTATTATGTGACGGACGGCCAGCACACCATTGAAGCGCGTATCCTGCGCAACGGTGGCAAAGACCTCCCGATTCTCTGCAAGGTGTATACGGGTCTGACGATGCAGCAGGAAGCCCTGTTCTTCGCAGAGCAGAACGGTCACGCTGCACCGCTGACGGCGGGCATCAAGCTCCGTGCCAAGGTCGTGGGCGAGGATGCTCTTTCCATGGCATTCCTCGCAGCCACCAACCGGGTGGGTCTGGACTTCAACTATGACAGCTTGCAGTTGAGCGACTACCGCATCAGCTGCGTAGGCACTGCACTCAAGCTGTACAACCAGATGGGCGAGAAAATCTACTGCGAGGCTCTGCGGCTGATTGTGGACGCATGGGAGGGCAAACCCGATTCCTTCCGTGCCGCAGTCCTGAAGGGTGTGATGTACTTCGTGGAAGTGTATCACGGTGAGTTCAACGAGGAACGGCTGATCCGTGCCCTGCGCAGCGTCCATCCCATGGAAATCTACCGCACCGGGATGGACAACCCGGCAAAGCTGCCCGGATGGAAGAAATACGTTTTCCCCATCTATGCGGCGTACAACGGCAAATCCCGTAAGGATGCGCTGCCGATGAAGTTCTGACATTTACAGGAATCTCTCCTTAAAGACAATGGGCATCCGCACAACGCAGATGCCCATTGTTACATATTAAGACAACAGCATTTATTCATAATAGGAGTTACAATCTTATGATCGATAAATTTTCACAGGTCGCAGAGAACCTTCCTGCGGCTGACCGTGATGCCGACCGGCAATATCATGTAATCAACGGTTATCCTGTCGTTTTTAGCTTTTCCAAGGAACCCAACCCGGAAGCGTTTGAGCGCATTCGGAACATCCTGCTTGCCACCAGCTATACGAAGAAGGTAGGTTGACATCATGGACGAATGCAGAATCAAACGCTATACTGAGTGCGGTAACGGGCGATATTACAAACCGAGCCATTGCCGGACGTTCTTTGACAACGAAATAAAGCCTATCCCCACTTTTATGATGAAAGTGAGGAATTTACAATGACAAGAAATAACAATCGCGTGTGCTGCTTGTACCGCGTTTCCACCGATAAGCAGGTGGATTTCAACTCCAACCATGAAGCAGACCTGCCCATGCAGCGAAAGGCTTGCCATAAATTCGCTGAATCGAAGGGCTGGGTCATCGTCCATGAAGAACAGGAAGAAGGCGTGTCCGGCCACAAAGTCCGGGCCGCCGCCCGCGACAAGCTCCAGATCATCAAGGACTATGCCCGAAAGGGCAAGTTCGATATCCTGCTGGTATTCATGTTCGACCGTATCGGTCGTATCGCAGATGAAACGCCCTTTGTTGTGGAATGGTTTGTACGGAACGGCATCCGGGTATGGAGTACCCAAGAGGGTGAGCAGCGTTTCGACAACCACACTGACAAACTGCTGAACTACATCCGATTCTGGCAGGCGGACGGAGAAAGCGAAAAGACTTCCGTCCGTACCCGCACCAGTCTGCGCCAGCTTGTAGAAGAAGGTCACTTCAAGGGCGGAAATGCGCCTTATGGCTATGACCTTGTACGGAGTGGGCGTATCAACAAGCGCAAGCATGAACTGTACGAACTGCACATCAACGAGCAGGAAGCTGCCGTAGTGCGGATTGTCTTTGACAAATATGTGTATGAGGGCTACGGCCCGCAGCACATTGCTACCTATCTGAACAATTCTGGCTATCGCGCAAGGTCTGGAAAGTGCTGGCACCCATCCAGTATTCGGGGGATGGTACAAAACCTGACCTACACCGGCGTTCTCCGCTGTGGGGATGCACGGTCAGAATTGATGCCGGATTTGCAGATTGTCCCGCAGGAACAGTTTGAAAACGCACAGCGCATTCGGAATGAACGCTCTGTGCGCTCAACTGCGGAAGCCGAAAATCGTCTTCCTTTGAACATCCATGGGAAGTCGCTGCTTGCCGGCAACGCTTACTGCGGACACTGCGGTGCAAAGCTGGAACTGACCAGCAGCCGTAAATGGCGAAAAATGGCAGATGGATCGTTAGACGATACGCTGCGTATTCGCTATACCTGTTACGGAAAGCTCCGCAAGCAGACCAACTGCACCGGGCAGACGGGATATACCGTCCACATTCTGGATGAGATCATTGATAAAGCTGTCCGCCAGATTTTCTCCAAGATGAGGGGTATCCCCAAAGAGCAGATCGTTACAAAACGCTATGAAAAAGAGAATGCGGAACGCAAGAATCATCTGCAAGACCTTCAGACACAGCGGAACAAGGCAGAAAAAGACCTGTTCGCACTGAAAACCGAGGTTTTAGCTTGCATCAAAGGTGAAAGCGTGTTACCGAGAGAAACCCTTGCCGAAATGATTACAGCGCAGGAAGAGAAACTCACGGAGCTGGAAAACCTTTGCGAAGCGGCCAGTGAAGAACTGGAGAAAACGGCTGAGCTGATGGATAAAGTGTCGCGGCTGTATGATGAACTGATTTCTTATGCTGACCTGTACGACAGTGCAAATTTTGAAGCGAAGAAGATGATCGTCAACCAGCTCATCCGCAGGGTAGACGTATATCGCGGATACCAGATCAACATCTCGTTCAACTTCGATCTCACTCCTTACATTGAGGGGGAGTGATACGTCCGCCTGCAAAACAGTCGGGCATCGAACAAGCATTTTCAAAAACAACGAAACAGCAAGAATTGGGGGTTGCCGTCCATACGCCTGCAAAATCAGGCATTTGGCTGATTTTCAGTGTGACCTCCAAGAAAGCAAAAAGAAAAGCACCATACTTCCTACGAAGTACAGTGCTTTTTTGGTGGAGAATAGCGGGATCGAACCGCTGACCTCTTGCATGCCATGCAAGCGCTCTCCCAGCTGAGCTAATCCCCCATAAAATCCAAGAAGCGAACCTCTTGGATGGAGTTTTTTGTTGGGAATTTGATTGTCGCAGGACTATCTGACTGGGGGTGTGTTTTGATACCAACCGGGCTCCCAGCTGAGCTAATCCCCCATAATTTTCCAGAAGTGGAAACCTCTGGAAAAGAGATGCTCAAACAAGAAACGTTTTATGAAGTTCAGTCGTGGGGGTGCGTGAGCGCACTGCCTGGGCTCCCAGCTGAGCTAATCCCCCAGATGTTTGTGCCGTGCCTGACGACAGGAGTAATTATACCAGCGCTTTGCCGGATTGTCAACAGCTTTTTTGGGATTTTCTGCAAAAAAATTCCCGCCGGGGAAATGCCCTTCCCGGCGGGAAAAATGACTGCGAAAAAACTTACGCTCTTGCGTTCTGCGGGTCGAAGATCTGCGGTGCGACACGGATCAGGATCACCACAAGGACCGTGGTCAGGATGGCTTCGGGCAGCATGTAGGTGGCGTTGTACACGGCACTGTACAGCCAGCACAGACCGTCCACGCTCATGTTGGAGATGCCGGGAAAGCCGATCTCGGTCATCCAGCTGAAAGCGTAGTCGTAGTCCTTCCAGACGATGTAACCGGACAGAAAGCTGCACAAAAAGCGCAGCAGGCACACCACAAAGGCGCTGACACCGACACCCACGGTGCGGCTGCGGAAAGGCTTTGCGATCAGGCAGGCAAAGCCCAGAACCGTGAAGGCCAGAAGGTAGTCCAGCAGCACGCAGCCCACCTGTGCCGTGAGGGTCTGGCAGTATGCCAGATTGCCAAGGCCCTGCACAAGCTGGATCAGGCTGTTGACGAAAGCGGTCATGATGCCCCACTTTGCGCCGTGGCGGTAGCTCATTACCAGAATGGGCACCATGCTGAACAGGGTGATGGAACCGCCGTGGGGCATGAGCGGGATCTGGATCATGCTCAAAACGGTGGACAGGGCGATCATCAGCGCACCCTCCACCAGAATGCGGGTTTTGGAATAGGTTTTGGTCATAGGGATTCCTCTTCTCAGAACAATAGTACACAAAAACAAAATGCGCCCGCTTCCAGCAGGCGCACGGGGTTTGTGAAAGAACGGACAGTTCTGCAAACTCCCACGCCGGCATTGTCCGGTCAGGTAAAAGGGTACTCCGCAAAACGCGGATCTCAGCCTTTCGGCACCCCTGTTTTTATGTCCATGCAAAAGTATAGCGCGTCCGGCGCAAAAGTCAAGCCCCGGCGGAACATATCTGCCCCGGCCTGTGCATAGGCTGTACCATAAGTTCACAATGGGAGGAGTCTGGATATGAAGGGAGACCCCGAACAGAGGGCGGTACAGCTGGGCGAATATATCGCGGCCAACCGGGCCACAGTGCGTGCGGCGGCAGCGGTGTTCGGGTGCAGCAAGTCCACCGTGCACAAGGATGTTGCGGTGCGGCTGCGGACGCTGCAGCCGGAGCTGTTCCGGCAGGTGCGGGCGGTTCTGGCCTGCAATAAGGCAGAGCGGCATCTGCGCGGCGGTGCGGCCACCCGGCGCAAATACAGCCGCAGATAAAAGACGGCACACTTCCGAACAAAACGGAAGCTGTGCCGCCTTTTTTAGGTTCAGTCCCGGGTGCGGAACTGGCTCAGTGCGCCTTTTTCCAACCGGCTGACCTGTGCCTGACTGATGCCGATCTCCCGCGCCACCTCCATCTGGGTCTTGCCCTGCAGGTAGCGCAGCTCCATGATCCGCTTTTCCCGCGGGGTCAGCCCGGCCACGGTCTGCCGGAACTGCAGCCCGCTGATCCAGCTGTCCTCGCCGTCCGGGTCCCGCACCTGATCGATCACATACATTGCATCGCCGCCATCGGTGTACACCGGCTCTTCCAGACTGATCGGCTCCACCACCGATTCCAGCGCCGCCGTCACTTCCCGGCGGGTGAGCCCGGCGCTCTGGGCGATCTCGTCCATGGTCGGCTCGCGGCCCAGCTGCTTTTCCAGCGCTTCGCGGCTCTGCATGGCCCGGTAGGCGGTATCCCGCAGGCTGCGGCTCACCCGCAGGGCGTTGTTGTCCCGCAGAAAACGCCGGATCTCGCCAATGATCATGGGCACGCCGTAGGTGGAGAAGCGCACCGGCTGGGCGGGGTCAAAATGATCGATGGCCTTGATAAGCCCGATGCACCCCACCTGAAACAGGTCGTCCAGATTTTCGCCGCGCTGGGCGAACCGCTGCACCACGCTGAGCACCAGCCGCAGGTTGCCTTCCACCATTTGTTCCCGGGCTGCTGCATCACCGGCGTGGGCGCGGGCCAGCAGCTCCCGTTTTTCGGTTTCGGTCAGCACAGGCAGCTTTGCAGTGTTCATGCCGCACAGCTCCACTTTGTTGTACATCCAAACGCCCCCGGTCTGTTTTGATCTTCACCGGGAGTATGGGATGCGCAGCGGCATTGTATGCGTGGAAAAAACTGTGCGCTTTCCCGTTTGACAGGAAAGCGCGGCAAAATAAAAAATGACCGCCTCGAGTCCCAATCCGAGCGGTCATCTTTTCTTGACTAATCCGGTAAGGAACTAGCCGTTTGCAGGGCCAGCGCCTTTTGTAGTTTTATTATACGCAAATCAGCGTGGATTGTCAAGCCCAGCGGGCGGCAGTCCGCGTTTTTTCACCTCACTCGTTTTCCAATTGTACTTTTAAGGTATGGATGATCCGTTTTTCCAGCCGGGAAATGTAGCTTTGGCTGATGCCCAGTGCGTCGGCGGCCTCCTTCTGGGTGCGCTCAATGCCGTCCGCCAGACCAAAGCGCAGCTCCATGATCTGCCGTTCCCGCGGGGACAGGCTGTCCACGGCCCGGCGAAGAACGGCACGCTCCGCATCCTGTTCCAGCCGCTGGCTGATCTGGTTCTCATCACTGCCCAGAATATCAGAAAGCAGCAGCTCGTTGCCGTCGCCATCCACGTTCAGCGGTTCGTCGATGCTGGCTTCCTGACGGCGGTTGGAGCTTTTGCGTAAGTACATCAGAATTTCATTGCCGATGCAGCGGCTGGCGTAGGTGGCCAGCTTGATGCTGCGCTCTGGCGTGAAGGTGTTCACCGCCTTGATCAGCCCGATGGTGCCAATGCTGATCATGTCCTCGGCAGGCACACCGCTGCTTTCGTACTTTTTGGCAAGATACACCACCAGCCGCAGGTTGTGGGTGATCAGGTCGTCCCGGGCAGCGGCATCGCCTGCAGCCATACGGGCCAGCAGGACCTTTTCCTGTTCCGGGGTCAGGGGCGGGGGCAGGCTGGGCGCGCCCGCCAGAAAATGTGCGCCGCCGCAATAGCCCAGCCGTGCAAGGAGCCAACGCCAGAACCGGTGCAGAACATGAAACATGAATACCCCTCCTGTACATCTATAAGTATCGATCGCATCAAGCGCTTCTCAGCGGATGCCCAGCTGTACGGCCAGTTCGCTGCCCAGCAGAGCTGTCCATGGCTGCTGTGTTTCCGGGCGGCAGAATGCTGCCAGAATGCCCGCTGCACTGCCTTTGCTGGTGCGCAGGGCCTTGGCCGGAACGGCAGGCAGCACGCAGTGCCCGGCAATGGTGGTGCAGGGCACCAGCCGCACCCGCAGCTCCGACGGCGGTGCCGTGCCGCAGGCAAAATAACGGTCCAAAAATGTGCGCAGCTCCGGCGGCAGGGCACTGCGCACGGCAGGATAATAGACCAGAACCACTGCCTGCCCGGTCAGCGGGTCCTGCACTGAGAAGCCGGTGTCGCAGAAAGCCTGTACGGAGAGGGCTGCACCTTCCAGCTCCAGCACAGCGGCAAAGCAGCGGGTGCCTGCACGGCCAAAGCAGAACAGTACACCGCGCAGCACGGCAAGCACTGCACCGCAGCACAGCAGCAGCCGGCCCGGGGACAGCGGCAGATAGACGCAGAGATTTGCGCTTTGCACTCCGGGCAGCAGTACGGCTCCGCACAGCAGCAGGTTCAGCAGCAGATACCACACACACAGCTGCACAAAATTGCGCAGGCCCGGCACGCCGTAAGCCGCAGCTACAGCGGCACAGCAGGTGAACACCTTATAAAGGAAAGCTGCAGGCTCGGGCAGCTCCGGCAGCAGAATGCCCAGCGAAGCCGCTGCCGCTGCCGCACTGCCCGCCATCAGCCGCAGACCGCTGCACTGCCGCGCACACAAAAGCCCTGAGCCCAAAAGCAGCGCTGCTGCGGCCAGAAAGTTCGTCAGCAGCAGTTCGTCCAGATAGATCACGGTTTTCATACACGATCCCTTTCAAATTCCAGTATCTTCCAATTCCGTAAAAAAACGTGTCGCTGTGTGCAAAAAAGCGGCTTCTGTAAGAATTTTGAGACCGGATTTTCACAGTCTATCACATTTTTCACATTTTTTTCAAAAAAGTACTTGAACATTTCTGGAAAGTGTGGTATATTATTGCCATCCTAGTAAGGGACGTAAGCCAAACAAATGGCTTGCAAATATCTTTCTAAATTTGAAGGGAGAAATTCATTATGATGATGCCTGCAAACTTCTCTGCTGTTGCAGAAAACGAGATGACCTACGTTGTTGGTGGTAGCCTGGTTGATGTCCTGGCTCCCGCTATGACCACTGCTAACTGGCAGAACGTTTCCGCTAACGTGATCAAGATCGTTGGCAACTCTTTCCTGGCTAAGTACACCAACGACATTCTGGGCCAGCTGTTCGATGGCAACTACGTTCCCGGCGATGTGATCGGCTTCTCTGTTAAGAATCTGGATAAGGCTTACAACAAGGGCTACAACACCTTCGGCGGCAACTGGGGCTTTGCTGTTGGCGCTCTGAACGCTGGCATGCAGATCCTGGGCGGCCTGTCCGCTATCTACACTCTGGGCAGCGGCTCCATCGGTCTGGAAACTAAGAAAGGCGATCTGCCCACTCTCTAATAACTAATCTTTCCTGAATAGGATAGATAGTTTGATTTGACATAGCGTTTGTTGTGTCAGGTAAAAGAGCTAGAGAGGCCCCGCACAAGACAAGCAATTGTTTTGTGCGGGGTTTTTGTTTGCATAAAAAACTTAGCAGGCTGTGGGAAAACGGCGCAGGGATGGAGCAGGATAGGACGATCTCAAAAAAATCTCCATTGGCAGACAAACTGCTGCAGAATTTTTCAAAAAACAGTTGACAACTCCCGGATGTGCTGATATAATAAATCACGTCGTCAGGCACGGCACGAACATCTGGGGGATTAGCTCAGCTGGGAGCCCAAGCAGTGCGCTCACGCACCCCCACGACTGAACTTCATAAAACGTTTCTTGTTTGAGTATCTCTTTTCCAGAGGTTTCTACTTCTGGAAAATTATGGGGGATTAGCTCAGCTGGGAGCCCGGTTGGTATCAAAACGCACCCCCAGTCAGATAGTCCTGCGACAATCAAATTCCCAACAAAAAACTCCATCCAAGAGGTTCGCTTCTTGGATTTTATGGGGGATTAGCTCAGCTGGGAGCCCAAGCAGTGCGCTCACGCACCCCCACAACTGAACTTCATAAAGCATTTCTTGTTTGAGCATCTCTTTTCCAGAAGCGTCCACTTCTGGAAAATTATGGGGGATTAGCTCAGCTGGGAGAGCGCTTGCATGGCATGCAAGAGGTCACCGGTTCGATCCCGGTATTCTCCACCATTGGCTCAAATAAGAGTTACAAACACCGTTGATTTCAAATCGAAGTCAACGGTGTTTTTGTGTTTGTCAGCAAGCAAGTTCATCGCTATTCTCCAAATACTGTGCAAGATCAAAGTTGAAGTCCACATGGATTTGGTATCCGCGATAAACTTCTACCCTGCGGATAAGCTGGCTGACGATCATCTTTTTTGCTTCAAAGCTGGCACTATCGTACAGGTCTGCGTAAGAGATCAATTCTTCGTACAGCTGCGATACATTTGCCATCAATTCAGCGTTTCGCTCCAGTTCTGCACTGGCTTCTTCACACAGAGTGTCCAACTCCGTGTGCTTCTTTTCCTGTGCTGCGATCATCTCGGCAAGAGTGTCTTTCGGAAAAGCACTCTCCCCTTTGATTACAGCCAGAATCTCAGTTTTTAAGGCGAGCAAGTCTTTTTCGGCCTTGTCGCGTTCTGCTTGAAGGGCTTGCAGATGGTTCTTGCGCTCCGCAGTTTCCTTCGCATAGCGGCTGGTGATAAGCTGCTCTTTTGGGATACCTCTCAAGCGGGAGAAAATCTGGCGAACCATCTTGTCGATGATCTCATCCAGAATGTGCATAGTGTAGCCGGTCTGCCCGGTGCAATCCGTCTGCTTGCGGAGTTTTCCGTAGCAGGTGTAGCGAATGGATTGCTCCGAATACCACTGCCATCCTCAGTATAGCGCGTTCTTTTGTCCTCGTCCACGATGTCAGCTGGTCTTTTTGGTATAGCTGGTGGCGAGCAGGATGTCACGGACACGCTCAAAGACACCCGGATTGGGTTCTTTTGCAAAATTGAGGACGACAGGATAGCCATTGATAACGGTATATCGGCGATTCGGGTCGTTATTGGTCACCGGAACGTTGCCAGCGACCTGCGAAAACTTATCGACCATTGTATCATCACTCCTATATATTGTAATTTTCAATATGTAACAAGGGACATCCGCAGCTTGCAGATGCCCCTTGGCAGAGAGAATATGTTTTAGAACTTCATCGACAGAGCGTCCTTGCGACCTTTGCCGTTGTAGGCCATGTAGATGGGGAAAACGTATTTCTTCCATCCGGGCAGCTTGGCGGGATTATCCCTGCCGACACGGTAGATCTCCATAGGATGGACGTTGCCCAGCGCACGGATGAGCCGTTCCTCGCTGAACTCACCGTGATACAGTTCTACGAAGTGCATCACGCCCCGCAGGACAGATGCCCGGAATGAATCAGGCTTACCCTCCCATGCGGCGACGATCAGCCGCAGGGATTCGCAGTAGATTTTTTCGCCCATCTGGTTGTACAGCTTGAGAGCGGTGCCCACACAGCTGATGCGGTAGTCGCTCAGCTGCAGGCTGTCATAGTTGAACGCCAGACCAACCCGGTTGGTGGCTGCGAGAAATGCTTTGGAAGGTGCATCGCCGCCCACGACCTTGGCGCGCAGCTTGATGCCAGCAGTAAGCGGTGCGGAGTGACCGTTCTGTTCAGCAAAGAACAGGGCTTCCTGCTCCATCGTCAGGCCGGTGTAGACCTTACAGAGAATCGGCAGGTCTTTGCCGCCGTTACGGAGGATGCGCCCCTCGATAGTGTGCTGACCGTCCACCACATAATACTTACCGTTGCGGAAACTGACCTTCGGTTCGTTCGCAACATATTCGTTGAAGTCCGCAGCAATCATTTCCACCCGTTTGCGCTGTACGCCCCGCTGATAAAGTTCACGGGGATAAATCAGCATCTTGCTGTGAAGCACCAGCATCTGGTAAGGCGGGGTGATATTGAAAGAAGCGGCAAAATTGTTCGTGTCGTTTTTCAGGCGCATCGCATTTCCTCCTTGATTCGCCAAATGTATTTTTCGGCTTCAGTCAGAATCTCAGCCACCTGCTTCTTACGCTTCGGGCTGGTGAGCAGGCTGGGATTAAAGGTGAAGCTGTATTCGAGCCGCTGGATCATGGCATGAACAGCGGATTGCAGTTCGGTGTATAACATCATTTCTTCGACCGTCTCTGCGTCCTCAAAATCGGATTTGATGGGCGTATAGGGATAAACGGGCGGCTTACCGTCAACCACTTCAGGCGGCGCGTAAGCCGCTGCAGAGCGGATGATAGGTTTGAGCTTCTGGATACTCCCCATCGGGTTCAGGGCAAGGCTGATCTTTACGGCATCATCGACCCGGCTCATTTCTTCCGGGGTGAGGTGCCCAACAAAATTCTGGACACGGCTCTTGTCGATGGTGAAGATCTGTTCGGCTTGAACAATGGATGGCTCCAGCTTTTCCGGTTCCACCAGACAATGAGTCGGCTGTGCAGCTTTCTTTTCTGTCTTACTTGTCAAAGTCGCAACGATCAAAGTCGGTGAATGGGTGTTTCCTACATCGTTTTGCAGGATGACCGCAGGGCGGGTTCCGTTTTGTTCGGAACCTGTGCTGCTGTCAAGTCGGACGAAGTAGATGTCTCCGCGTTGGAATTTCAGAGTGGATTCCAATTGCGAAACCTCCATCTGGATATGTAAGAAGCCCGCTGTACCTCCTAGGCAGCAGACTTCTGTTAAAATATGAAAGCTGTTTTATTTATACGGTACGAGCATCACCTCCCATGATTGGAATGAAGCACCGGCATCAGCGGTGCATGACAACATAATCGTGACCGCGCCGGGTCTGGCAGACGGTGCAGGTGTCCATACTCCTGTCTGCGCTCGGCACGAGAGCGATTTTGAAAGCCTTGGCTTCTACGAAATGCCGCAGACAGGTCGCACAGAGGGTTCGGATGGACTTAATCATTTCCGGGGTCAGTTCCATCTCCTCGTAGATCTCCTGTTCGCGCACCGTAGGATTCAACTCGTCCATTTGAGCAGTCCTCCGTGTTAGAAAAGTGAATGGCGGATAAATATGTAAAAGAACAGGAGTGACCGGAGACCGAAAACAGCATCCGGTCACTCCTGATAAAATATGTTCAGGTCTCGCATATTCGCCCTCGGCTCCCTGCGAGTGGGGAATCATTCGGCAGCGGATTTGTACCGCTTCATTGGCATCTCAGCCACCCCGCCTACATTCTGACCGGGCCGCGAATTACGGAAGTATCATTATCTGAGTACCGAACAACTGAACTCTTCAATTTTCAAGGTTCGTGAGTGCGGACGTTTTGCCAGCGGTAAGAGCCGCTTTTTGAAATTGTCCCCTCACTTGGTAGCCGACGAAAATGCCGTTTAGACAACCCTGATTTGAAAGTTCTTGATAAAATTAGTAATTCTACGGATTTTCTTACTTATATTTTGCTTTGTTGTGCCAAACAGTTTAGAAATTTCAACAGTGTCATACTCTTCATAGGCGTACAAAGTTATAAGTTCTAAGTCAGAATCCGAGAGTTGCTCAAGTGCAGCAAGTAGATTCTCATCCTCGATTTCACCAATCCATGCAAAGCTGCGCTTGGTTTCGTGGTATGTATCTGTTGTGGTAATGGCTTCCTGATAGCGCAGCATTAGAGGTGAGGCTTCTTCCTCGGTGCTTTCATACGCAGGTGCAGTGAACTCCTGCGTTCGCTCAATGCGGGTGCGTTCGGAATTGAACTGCTGACGGTCATAGTCGTACATCTTCTGAATGGCATCCTCAGCCATTCCTGCCGCTGCGTACTCGATTCGCAACTTTTCCCAGTGCGCTTCAAACTTTTTTAACTCATAGCCCTTATTAAAAGCCATCGCAAACCTCCAAATTTTCGATAAATCGTAAAAAATCGAAAACTTGGAGTTGCTAGGGATACCGTGCGGCCAGTTCCAGCCACGAAAAATGGGCAAAAAGAAACATGAAGTGTCCTTTCCGCCGGATGCGGAGGTTGAGGACACTTCACTGTATGACAGCTTGCGGGCTTTTCTTGGCAACAAAAAAGAGATGCACTAAAGAAAAGGGTACCGACACTGTTTTCCATCCGAAAATGGAAAGCGGTATAAGTATCCTCGGCCTTTAATGCATCTCAGGCTTCGATATGTTTTTGTTCTGACGCATCGAAGCCTATAAAAAAGAAAACCGCCGTGCGATCAGCTTTTGCAAGGCATCGATTCGTGCCCTGTAAGCATATCACACGACGGTGTTATGAAAGTTATCTGGCGGTGTTATGAAAGTGTTATGGAGCCATTTTTGCCCCTTTTTGCCCCTTTCTGAAAAATTTTAGGTGTTATGAAAGTCACATGAAGGTGTTACGAAAGTGTTATAGGAATCATTCTTACCAATTAGCTCCAAATGCAAGGATTTCCTCGTATTCTTCTGTGGTCAGATGTTCCTTTGCAGCGGCCAGTTCATTGGTTGCAAGTTCGTTCATTCCCTGCGCTTTCAAGGAGCGGATCAGCCAGCAGTATGCTTTCGGGTTATCGGGTGCGATGGTCAGAGACTTCATGGCGTACTGATTGAGCAGGTCATAAGAATGCAGCGAATCCAGCTGCCTCAGCAGTTCACTGACAGCACCCATATAGGAGAGATGGTATTTTGTGGAAAACTGAATGAGCCAATGTTCGCCATCTGCAGAGGACAAGACCTTTCCATGGTAGAGATCAAGAGCATTTTTGAGGATGTCCACTTTGTTGATTATAGAGGATGCCCTGACAGCAGAAGACACAAGTTCGTCAAAACGCTGATAATCCGTCATAATGTGAAGTTCCGGGTTGAGCTGATATCCGGATGCAGAGGATAAAATCAATGGCTCATCTGAAATAAGGTTGAACTTCTGGCGCAAGCGATAAATCAGTCCCTTGACGTTTTTGGCTGGGTTGTCTAAATCATCCGGCCAGAGTGTTTGAGTGATTTCCTGCGGAGAAATGGCATTTTTACGGGAGATCAGCAGGTAAGAAATCAGTCGGCTGATTCTCGGAGAACTAAAGTCAGCTTCTTTCAGAACACCTTTGGATGTGCTGATGCTCAGTTCACCAAACAGACTGACATAGATATCCTTGCTGCTTTGGATGGAAGTCGGGATATATGCCATTTGGAGCCGGTTCAGCATTTTCTGTTCGTTGTACGATGCAAGCAGCACATAGGCCAGAATCCGCAGCATACTGGTCTGCTGAATATACCGCTTAGGATTCCGGACGGCAAGCAGAGCGACTGGGCGCGGCTCCAAGGAAACGGCAATAACAGACCGGATGCCAAGCCGCTGGTACAGGTTATACTCCGCAGGATAGGCTTCTTTTGTCGCTTCGGCGTCCGGGACGACCATTGGAATTCCCTTGCGGACAGTTTGTACCCACCGATCAAGAAATTCAGCGGATTCATATTCTTCGGTTAAAAGCATCGTCTTGTCTGTTGCGCCAGCGTTGAACCACCAGAATGGCGTCCACAAATTCAAATCAAGATCGACCTGAATTAAACCGCACCAGTCAGCATCGTAGAATTGGCAAGTGGCTTTCAGCACCTGCTGGGCAACTTCTTTCGGGGAAAGATGCTGGTAATACAATTGCGATTCAAGGTCATTCATACTGTTCTCAAAATCAATTGCACGTTGAATATCTCCAAAGCTCCGTTCTTCGTACTCATGATCAGGCTGACGCATAAAATTTCACCTCGTGTCAAATAAAAAAGCACAGCACTGGGATTCACTCGCTCTGTACGGTGAATCCCAGTGCTGTGCTGGTATCAATCATGCAACCGCAAGAGCTGAACAAAGCTACATCGTAGTGTGGTTGGGCGGCTCAAGCAAAAATGAATCTCATTTCGTCAAAAATCAACCAGAAAATTATTAAAGGAGTCATTCAAATGAAACGAAATCAGAATTTCGACCATAATCACTCTCAAAAAGTGTTTTCCTGCCGCTACAACATGGACACCAACCGGGTGGAAGCCCGATTTGAAGATGGCACCACCCTTTCCATTGATTGTATCGCCATAGAGGACGAGTACAGCAACACTCCGGCGCAGCGGGCAGAACTGGACTGGCTACTTATATAACAAGCCCTTGGAATATACCCAGCTTGTGCTGAGTGGAGAAATCGAACATTATCTTTCACTTGGTTGCGATCACGGTAGACTAGAAGATTGACCTTTTTTCATAGAAATGTGATTGGCTGTTACAGAATGGCTCTTCAAAAAGCATTACAGAAAATCCGGAAACTTTTTTGAACCATAATAACTCAAAAAAGTTTCCGGATTTCTGTTTTTGTACGATTGCTATCGTATTTTCATTTTTCAATAGTTTTCATAATTGACCATAGTTCAAACTATTTTAATGTATGCATCTATTGAATTCAGTGTTATTGCCTTAAATCGAAACCAAATCGTCAAAATTTTTTTAATTCTACTATCCTGCTTTATTGTTGCCAGAACTCTATATGAGAATATCTCAGGAAGGTTTTTATTATTTCTTATTGTTGTAGAATATCTCTTGACTTATAGTTTATCTTTTGCAGTCGGAATGCTTGCAACTTCGGTTTGTGGGATGGATGCTCAGACGTTTCAAGCCGACAAGGCATTATCCCTAATCTATGGAATCTCTTATTATTCAGCCGAATTATTTATTATTGCGCTATTTCGCAAAATGATGCTTCAGCGTATGGGCAACAGACCCAGAAGCGATGCTCAACATTCGCAGCTGATACTGTACTTTCTATTTCCATGCGCATCGTTTGTAATGCTTGTGATTCTGCTTTACGTTACAAGCGGTCATAATATAGAAGAGTTTGTTTCTGCTGGCTGTTGTATTCTCATTTTTATTTCAAACGTCGCAGTCCTCTTTTTATTGGAGCGAATGGAGTATGCCGCATCGGAAAGAGAACAATTATTGATGCTTAACCAGCAGATTCAGCTGCAATCGAAAAACATGACTTCGGCAAGCGAACTTTATTCTGCCCAAAGGAAAAAAGTTCACGATTTTCGGGCGCACCTGAATATCCTAAATCAATTGATGAAGAATCAAGAGTATTCTGCCGCTGAAGAATATCTTGAAAAAATCACCGAACAGCAAACAGATCGACTATTCCTTGTCAACACACACCATCCTATCTTGGATGCACTTTTCAACACAAAAGCTGCCGAAGCAACTCAAAAGAAGATCAGTATTGATTTTGAAGTGAATGATCTATCAAATCTTCCATTTGATGCCTCTGATATAGTAGTGCTTCTATCAAACCTCTTGGATAATGCCATTGAAGCGTGTCAGCAGTATGATAAGGGCGATAAAGCGATTCATGTCATGGCCGTTGCACAGCAAGACTTTTTTGTCTCTGTCCGAAACACATCGGAACCTGTTGTAATTATAAACGGTTCCATTCCAACGACAAAACCAGAACCACAGATGCATGGCTTTGGACTTGCGAACATCCGGCTGATTCTTGAAAAATATAGCGGCGAATATACCATGTTCTATGAAAACGGGTGGTTTCAGTTCACCGCTGATATACCGCTCACTCCGATTTCGTGACAAAAAAAGTCCATTTCGTTACATTATTGTGGAAATTGTAGCTCAACTTGTGTATTCTTTCTTTCAAGAAAGTTCTTTTAATGAGGATTGTCGCAATGAAAGATTTTGCAATGCAATTAACGCAAAAGTGCGTGTCGATGGGATTGCTTGATGAATCTTATTCTGAATGGTTTGCATATAGCATCGAAAAAAGAGTGACAACCTTATTCACTTGGCTTGTGCAGTGTCTGATTGGCGGTTTTTGCTTTGGCTGGACCTTAACGATTTCATTTTCTGTGTTCTTCCTCTTAATTCGGAAATACACAAACGGTTATCATGCTGCTACTTATAGTAAATGCCTGTTCTGTTCCATTTTATTAGAAGTAGTTCTTCTTGCTTCAATCTCCTACGTTTTCCGTACAGGCTTGGCGTTGCTTTTCTTAACTATAGTTTCTGATATTACAATTTTGTATATTGCACCAGTTAACAATAAAAGCATTCACTGGTCAACAAATGAATTTAAGGCTGCGAAAATAGCTGTTCGTTGGTTATTATTGATTCTAAATATTTTCGCAATTTTGTTGGTGGGAACTCAAATCGCTCCTTCCATACTACAAGGGTTGGTCGCAGCATTGACTGCTGATGCAATAACATTATCCATTTCACGCTGTCAAAATTGAAAGGAGGGCATACAAATGAAAATTCAAGTCAAACAGTTCGCCAAAAAGAAAATTGAAGCTCTGGTGAAGAAGGATATGCAGGAGTGGCCTCCGGGTTGTGCAGGCTGGATGTATCAGCCGAAGCGTCCCTATGTACCTGAGAAGCATCTGCAAGAAAAACGAAAATAAGTTCAATCCTGAGATGGCATGGTCGCTTTCCTGTTTCAACAGCAAAAAGCACTATGCCATTTTTCTTTGTTGGTGACTCCGATTTCGTTACGAATTTTCTCCATCTTATTACAGAAATGTAGACAATATTGCTTGCTGGGTATACAGTGTAAGAAAGGATGGCACAATGCACAAATCGAAAGGAGTTACTCCAATGTAGCAATATACCCTGATTCCTCTTGGGCTGGTGTTCTGGTAGATGCAACAAATCGCGTTGGCTGCTACTATGTTGTCAATATTGCTGCAAAGACCGGAAAGACTTGGTATGTTGAAATTTCAAATAATATCCGATAACCGTTTTTGAGCAAGGAGTTTTTTATGCTACCGTTTTTTAATCAAAAAGAGTTGGTGGTTTGCTCAAATCAATCTCAATACCAAAAATACACATCTCTTTTAGAAAAAGAAGGAATCGGATATCGAACAAAAGTACGCGATTTATCATCGCCGTCTTTGTTTTCGATGGGAACCCGTGAAAGAACTGGAAACACATTTCAAAAGGTCAATTGTCAAACAATCTACACAATATACGTTCGCAAAGTTGATTACGAACGTGCTGTTCACGTTGTCATTGTTTGATTAAACCGCCAAAACCATATACGCTTTTCCTCGCCAAACAATCAGTTGCAAGCAATGTTTTCGTCTATACAAAAACATTGCTTGCTGGGGGAATGCCCCAAGCCCCTTTGATCTGCATTTTCCAATGCAGGCTGCGCATCCCTTCGGGACGCTTTTTATCCGGTGATGTGCTCCGGGTCGTTGAGGACTTGTATGAGGTGAGAAGCGGCTTCTGCCAGAGAAGCATACTTCATCTGTTCCGGGACAGGCGCATCCAGAAACGAAATGCCCCATTCCTGCATACAGAAAAAGCTAATTTGAACAAGCTACGCGGGATGCAGCATAGAAAAGTGGCTCATCGAGCGTATAGACGATAAATGCGAAAGCAAATACGACCAGTACACACAATTGTTTTCAAGATTGGCGAAAGATATTGACGCTTTAGCTAAAGCATGATAGCATATAAAGGGGATTTTTTGTTTTCAAAAGTGGTTGTTCCTTTTACTAAGCATGTTTTTGAGATGCCGCTGCTGAGGCAAAGACCCATTCAGTCAGCCTACGGCTGACAGCTTCCTCACAAATGGGAAACCTTTTGAGATGGCACAAAGCGCAAGCTTTTCCCTTAGGGAAAGGTAGCAATTGCGAAGCAAATGACGAAAGAAGTTTCCGCCCTCAGTCGGTATTAGTTGCTGACCCAAAGGGATAACCACTTTTTAAAAGTCGCCGAATATTATTTTAAAAACAAAGTCGGTTTATCATCATGAAAAGAATCTTTCAATTTTCCCATTGCACATTGCATCTTTACCGAAAAAAGATTATCCTTTTTTCTGTTCTCAGCATAGGATCTTCGTTAATATCCCTCTTTAACACTTTGTTGTCCGGTCGATTTATTGACTTTTTGGCTTCGCCTAATTGCGTGGAATGGAAACCTCAACTATGCTACTATTGTATTCTTTTCTTGGCGACTATTATGATAAGTTTTGCGATATCTTTTGCACTCGGGCGAATACGCGAAAAACTTCATACAATGGTAAGCTACAATATAAACAGACAAATGCTCGTCCACATCCAGCAGATCCCTTTTTCCAAAACTTTTTTTTTGGACAGTTCACGCATTACTCAGCAACTTCAAACTGATTCCAATGAAATCGCTTCATATTGCATGCGATAAAAAACGATACAATTATTATAATTGCCACACATGATTCAAGAGCTTTACATTACTGTGATTCCATTGTACCATTAAAATAATTACTTGTCTTTTTGGGCGACAAACCACAATTCTTCTGCGAAAGTGAATGCCGAATTTAACGCGATAGACATCCATAGGATTTGACAAAATCCTTAGGTGTTCAGATATGATAGTACTGCCAGCCGAAGAGTAGAAAGGAGTCGATTATGACTACATATATTGGAAATGCCTACGATAACAATACGAATCCGATTGGATTATGCGTGGGACAAATCTCTCCATGTGCAAAAGATGCGAGTGCCTGCGTTGCAGACTTTGGCGGATGCGTCACAAATGTTTCGGGCTGTATTTCTGACGTGTCTATTTGTGGAAGCAATGCTGGGCTTTGCGGTTTAAATTCCGTTTCTTGTACAGTAAATAGTGAGTCTTGTGGAATTAATACACCTGATTGATAATTGCGCAATTTACGATGTTTTGTTTTGGCTGGCAGTACTATCTATTTTCTGAACATGTGATGAAGATAACAGTATAAAGGGGGGCTATATATGATTTTTTCAGACGGCTCATATATTCCAACATACTAAAGCCTTTGTTCCGTTGTTTTTCGGGAGAGTAGGAACGGCATCCTGCGCCAGAGCATACAACTTGTGCGCTGTATTCGTACGAAATTTATAATTTCTCCGCAAACACCATTTACGGTAAGATTCTGTGAATTTTTCAATGGAAAGTCTGAGTACACAGTCTCTGTGCCAATAAATTGAAAAGAAATCGACCCACTTTTCATGACCATCCGCATTCTTGATTGCATGTCCAAAAGCCTGATCAATCGAAGGGAACGTCTGATCTGCCAATGCAATCAGGCCATTACGAAGGGATGTTGCTGTCGAAGCCAATCTTTCATACATTCGTGACTGCTCTTTCAACACGAGTCTGGTTTCATCCTCATCATTAAATGGCGGGAGTTGATTCCAAAATGTCAGGGCATAGTTGGCGATTTTTAAAGAGTCTGCACGGTCTGTTTTCAGCTTCCGGATAGAATTATCGCTAAAATCGTGAATCAGCATAGCGTTTACGACAGAAACATAAAAGCCTGCATTTTTCAGGGTCAATGCAATAGGCTTCCAATAGTTGCTTGTGTGTTCCATTACAACGCGGATATCTCCTCCTGTCGTTTTCAGTATGGAGACCAGTTTCTCAAGATCATGGCTAGAATGAGATATGTCAAATGGACATGCAACAATTACTCCACTTGGCCTGCGAATAGCAACTGTGCTTTTGCGCTTAGAAACATCAATACCTACGGCTGTGATTTCCATTGACTTCATTTTTCCGGCCTCCTTTTTGTGCCTGTTCCGCCTGATGCCCATCACCGATTCAGCTTGCTTTGTGACACGAATGTACAGTGACAAGAGCCACCGATAACTCAACCTGCGTCAATCGAACGCTGCAATGGAGATGGCGGAGAACAGTTTGCGATTCCGAGCGTGGTAGCTCAAGCAGGGCAGCGTTCTCTCTGCACATCTCAATTGTAGCTTAGGTTTGGGCGTCTGTACAGCTCACTGGCTGTGAACCTTTCAGAACCAACACAATTGTAGCAAGCAGTGCATTCGTGCGCACAAATGCAAATTTTGCGTTGCAAAATGCTTGTTGGGAAATCCCAAACCCTTTCTGATCTGCACCGTTCCGGTGCAGGCTACGCGTTCCTTCCGAACGCTTTTGAATGTGTCAATACAAACTCTCTCCAAAAATCCGAGTCGCTTTTTGGTGCAAGCGTCAATGGCATAACTCCGATGTTCGTGGTAGAATAGGTGCGTTGTGTGCCTGACGCATGAAAACGGAAAGGACGATGCAGAAATGGAGCAGCTATATCTGATGCCCGGTGAGGAACGCTACACAAAGTTTCGGGATGAGAACGGTGTGCCCAAAATCCGTTACACCTACTGTTCCCTGCACGGCAAGCTGTTCAATTGCGTGTGCCGCTCAACAGATGAAGCCCAACGGCTGTGTGAAGATTGGCTCGTAACGCAGGACCGCTGCTACATAAACTAAAAAAGTCGCCGAGGATTCCGCCCCATGAAAGGGTTAGAATCCTCGGCGACTTTCGTTTATCGTGTCTGCTGCTTTTCCTGTGCGTCTTTTTCTTCTGCGAAGAACAATTCAATATTTTTCTGTGCCTTTACCAACTCCTGCATTTCTTCTCGTGCCTTGCGATAGTCCGGGTAGGCTGTTTTCTTTTGGGTCAGAAGATCGGAATACTCTGCATTCAGTGCTTTGACCTTCGGCAGCTTTTTTAAGCCAGTTTCATCGAAAGCGGCCTTGGCTGCTTTGTGCAGTGTGATTTCTTCCCGGTGAGTATCAAAGAAACTTAACTGTAAATCAGTTCGTTCAGCACCAGTTCCTCGGCCTGCGCTTTCAGGCTGTTCATGTGCTGCACCCATGCCATCTGATTCTGCTCCTTGTCCGGGACCGGGTTCTGTTTCAGAAGCTGCGCCATGGTCTGCTGCATCCGGTTCTCTGCCGTCTGCTCCACCTCCATCAGGTGCGGGTACAGGCTCCCGTTCAGGAGCATCGTGTGGTACAGCACCGGGCGTTGCTCCTTCAGGTACGTCCGGCGCAGCCTGCCGTACTTGCCCAGCGGCTTCCGGGGCTGGTTCAGGGTCAGGTTCGGGAGAAGGTAATCCCCGGTCTGCGTGTAGTTCAGATTGCTGTTCGTATTCATATTGGCTCCTTTCTGCATTACGGCGGCGAATGGTTGTTTTTACGGTGCGCTCAATGTTCCGCAGCACCTCCCGGCTCATGTCGCTGACTGCTGCGCCGAGGGCGTAGACACTATCCGGGGTAGAGAAATTGTAGATTGCCTGAAAATCGTCCTTGTCGAACCACCCTGCCGGCTCAAAGCCGCAGCGTTCCAGCAGCGTGTAGGTGACGCTGATGGCGGCGGCAGACTTGAACTGCATCTCCACCCCGGCTTCATCATAATCCATCAAGAGCGAACCGTCAACGATGGCACGAATGTCGCCGCCGTTGTTGTCCCAGTAATCCGCCACCAGTTTCCCGGCAACATCGGCAAGCTGCTGGCTTACACGCTCTCCGCTGATGCCGTAGGTGGCGGCGAGCATTTCCGAAACAGGCTGTTTCAGGTCATCGTTGTACTGCCACACCTCCGGATCACGGGAATTGCGGCGCACCCCGGTGTCGCTTACGTCAAAGACGTAATGCAGGCGCGGAAATCCGCTGGATTCGTCCAGCAGGGCGATGCCCTTGGCACCTCGGCGCACATAGCGGTTCATCCGGTTGTTCCAGATGTCGAAGTCGGCGCAGGCGGTGGCATCCGGGCGCTGGGCGTAGATCATGAGCTGGTCCGCAAAAGGGTACTTGTACAGCCGGGACGCAGTGGTCAGGTAATCCGTCCAGCTTTCCCAGTATCGGGTCAAGCCGTTGGCCGTGCGCTGGGCAAGGGCGAGATATTCTTCGGTTTTGCTTGGCATTTTGGCCTCCTTTTTCAGATTTTAGGGTATAAAAATAGCGGGCAACCGTTTTGGGGTTGCCCGCTGGAAAGTGTATCGAGATAAGATTATTTGCTATTGCCCTTTATGTACTTCATAACGCAGCACCCCATCACGATGACGGGAAGCACGGTTCGTAAACCGAGGTCGCCGACCCGCACATTTACATCAATCACAAGCCCTGCAAACCATGCCGCTAAAGTGAAAACAGTTGCCCAACCGTAACTCATAGAACTGTACTCCTTCATATGTGAATATTCAAAACTTTCTTCTCAGCTTCAGCTTTCATAGCTGCCCGCAAGGAACTTACATTTATTCGACTCGAATGTTTACCGGATTCAGTGTAAGGTTACCTCCGCCCGCCACCTTATACCATTTGCCTCTTTCGAGTTTGATTCTTTCCGTTACGCCCTGTGTAATATATCCGATTCTGTATTTTTCTCCAGTCTCTACATCGGTAAAGACCACCTCAGTATCACAATCACCGCTCACTTTTACAGTTCCCCAAAGTGGCTGTATTTGTTCTGTCTTTATGGTGCCCTCATCGTTTGAAAGGGTGAAAGTATGGCTTCTCTGAATATTGATATAAATCGCCACCAGAAAAACCGTTGCCAGACATAAAGCAAACCTTCTTGTTTTCATCGAAACACCTCCTGTAAATTCGGTTTTATCGAATCATATCACATAAGCGGACTCTTCAAACTTACAGTTCAGTTTCCACTGCAAGCTGCTCCTGCTTCTCTTTTTCGTCAGCGATTTGGACATCAACATCTTCGCGCATCTTTTTCAGAAGTGCGAGGACTCGCTTGATTTGACCTTTGGTATTCTCCACTCTGCTCTGTGCCTGATTGATGTGATCCAGAACTGCCCAGTCTGCAAAGAGGCCGTCAAAGAAGAAATCCGCAAATTTCAAAAAGCTGTCCACCGTAACCTGAAGGTCTGCGGTGATCTCAACATCAGCAAGCTCAGTTTTGAACCGCCGCAGTTCCACTTGAAGCTGTTCGATTTGTTTCTGCGCATCGTCCAGTTCCTCATACTTGGCAAGATCGGCCATCAAACCGCCGCCCATTACGTCCCATGTACTCCAGCCCTCGGCATTGTCGAGGGTTTCGAGAACTTCGTTGACCGTATGCAAGGCAGTCTTTCCTGCGTTGATGGCTTCCAGCAGCTCCCGCTTTTGAACTTTCAGTGCGGCAATGCGGCTTTCGCTTTCCGCAAGCTGCTGTGCGGCAGGGTGGGCAGAGACTTTGATGCTTTTGATTTTTTCGGAAAGAGCAGCTTGATACTGACTTTCGCAATCGGACAGCCGTGCCAGTCTATTTTGAATCTGCTTCAAGTCGGCATCAACGGAAGAAAGATCATGGAGAGCCGCATCGTACTTGACGCGGGCTGCATAGGCTTCCTGCCGTTCTTTGTCCAGCTTTTCATCCATTTTTCCAATCACTTGATAGAAAAATGCGGCAAGGCTGTGTCCCTCCAGACGGTCCACATCAGCCTGCTCTGCCAGCTTGGATTTTTCCAGCTTTTTCAGGCAATCAGCAAGCGTATCTCTCTGGGCGGTCAGTTCTTTCTGTTTTGCTTCGCAGCTTTTCTTTTCAGCGACCTGCTGCCAAAGCTCTTTCAACGTAGAATCACTCATATGGAATGTCCTTTCCCGGCATTACGTTTCTTCGTTCAGAAGCTGGTTCAAAAAATGCTGCCGATTATTTACAAATGTTTTGGTGATAACGTAGCTGTCCGTATCTTCATACTGACAAGGATGAATCGTGCCATTGTCGAAGCTAAAAATCTCAGCATCAGGCATTCCGAGGAGAATGGGTGAATGTGATACGATAATGAATTGCGCCCCTTCTTGGGCACACCGATAAATGTTGATCAGTAACGTGAGCTGCCGCTGCGGGGATAAAGCGGCTTCCGGCTCGTCAAAAATATAGACTCCATCTGCACCCATGTAGTCCTGCGCAATGGCGAGGAAACTTTCACCGTGTGATTTTTGGTGATAGCCTTTGGAGGGATGATCGTCATCGGAATAGTCGATTTCCTTGGTGGCTACATTATAGAAACTCTCTGCTCGGAGAAAATACCCGAACTTTGGTCTGCGATACCCCTTGGAAATCGTCATAGCCTCACATAGTTCCGAATGGGAGTTGTATGTGGAAAATGAATAGTTCTTCGTTCCACCCTCTGCGTTGAAGCCGTAAGCAACAGCGATTGCTTCCAGAAGCGTAGATTTTCCACTTCCATTTTCGCCAACAAAGAACGTAATGGGCTTATGGAATGTAAAAGTGTCGATTCCACTGATGGCAGGAATCTGACGAACATAATTGTATGGGCGAACTCTGTTCCAGTCGATGGTCAGCCCTTGGATAAACAAATCGTTCATACAGCACTCCATACTATATAATGTAAGAAACACTTAGCTCCGCTCAAACCCAAGATAGCGGGTGCCCTGAAAACTCAGCTTTCCGATGTCGCCCTGCACGAGCAGACCA